>CAJNCO010000022.1:0-78 GCA_905221305.1 bacterium | reverse complement strand
GGGGGGGGGGGGGGGGGGGGGGGGGGGGGGGGGGGGGGGGGGGGGGGGGGGGGGGGGGGGGGGGGGGGGGGGGGGGGG
>CAJNCO010000021.1:0-87 GCA_905221305.1 bacterium | reverse complement strand
ACTGTAACTACTCAAAGAACTGAGAAACAGGATATTGATTTTGATATCGTTAAAGTTCCTTCTGATAAGCTATTTGTTGGAGAAGAA
>CAJNCO010000020.1:0-131 GCA_905221305.1 bacterium | reverse complement strand
TTATCAAAATTATTCAAATAAGATTGTAACAATTGCTTCATACCATTTCTCCTGCCGATAACTATTTATTATCACTAGTATACCATAGATTCATATCTCCAATATGTTTTCGATTGTAGTTTTCTTACTTT
>CAJNCO010000019.1:0-131 GCA_905221305.1 bacterium | reverse complement strand
GCTACTCCTAAGAATAGCGGTTTAATCATGTTTTTAAGCTACTAATGTAGTTGTTCTATTATTTAAGAGTAACTGAACTTTGATATATAAATAGGAAGAGATAAGATAAAAAACCTATTAAATAAGCCTTT
>CAJNCO010000018.1:0-131 GCA_905221305.1 bacterium | reverse complement strand
AATAACCCCTTTATCAATAATCATGCTATTATAAACTTATTTGGATGCTTTGTATAGTGATAATAAATAGTTATCGGTAGGAAATTTAATTATGTCTCAATGGAATCAGTTTTTAACAGAGATTGCTAATT
>CAJNCO010000017.1:0-146 GCA_905221305.1 bacterium | reverse complement strand
ACATACGACACTGCTACACATAAAGTGACAGTTGCAGTTGTTGATAACGGTGCAGGCGAACTTGTTGCGACTGTTACTTCAGCAGTACCAACCTTCACCAACACTTATAAAGCCGTTGAAACAAAAGCGACTATCAAAGCAACTAA
>CAJNCO010000016.1:0-157 GCA_905221305.1 bacterium | reverse complement strand
TTCAAAGCGGGTGACGAGAATCGAACTCGCGACAACAGCTTGGAAGGCTGTAGTTTTACCACTAAACTACACCCGCTAAAATGGGAGTTAACGGGATCGAACCGCTGACCCTCTGCTTGTAAGGCAGATGCTCTCCCAGCTGAGCTAAACTCCCTCG
>CAJNCO010000015.1:0-161 GCA_905221305.1 bacterium | reverse complement strand
TGGGCGCGTAGCTCAGGTGGTTAGAGCGCACGCCTGATAAGCGTGAGGTCGGTGGTTCGAGTCCACTCGTGCCCATTCATAAATATGGTCCGTTGGTCAAGGGGTTAAGACACCGCCTTTTCACGGCGGTAACACGGGTTCGAATCCCGTACGGACTATTT
>CAJNCO010000014.1:0-175 GCA_905221305.1 bacterium | reverse complement strand
TAAAAAGGAGGATGTGGGATTCGAACCCACGCACGCTTTTACACGCCTGACGGTTTTCAAGACCGTTCCCTTCAGCCGGACTTGGGTAATCCTCCAATAAATAGTCCGTACGGGATTCGAACCCGTGTTACCGCCGTGAAAAGGCGGTGTCTTAACCCCTTGACCAACGGACCAT
>CAJNCO010000013.1:0-311 GCA_905221305.1 bacterium | reverse complement strand
GTTGAGTTGTTGGATGCTTCAGATACGAAACAGAATGTAACATCTGAGGGAGATTATGCAGTTCGTACAGGGAATGCCTACAGGCTTCGTGTAACGTTTGATCTCAAACAATACAATGAGAACTTGAACAATGGTGATTATTTCACTTTCGACATTCCTGCACCAATGTCAGTCTACAATGACTCAATTGAACTATCAGACCCAGTAACAAAAGTTAATATTGGACAGGCTGTAGTGACATCGAGTGGTAATGGCCAAGGTGGTAAAGCAAAAATTACCTTGAAAAACTTGGACAAGTACCTAGCTGCAAC
>CAJNCO010000012.1:0-327 GCA_905221305.1 bacterium | reverse complement strand
ATATTTACTAGTTAAAGCCCTCCAAACACTTTAAATATTAAACATAAATAACCACATACATTCTAGCATGATACATGTCACTTTGTCAAGCTATTTAACGCTATTGTAAGCGCTTGTTTGCTTTTTTCATATATTAAGCACTTGGCTTCTCTTTTTTATACTCATCTTGACTCATTTTTTGTAATTTTTCTTATTTTTTTAATTGTTATAGAATTTTTAAGGCAAACTGTTTTTTCATGTCTTATATCCCTTTGAAGTACAAAAAAAGCCCCTAGAAAACGAATTTTCTAGAGACTTTCTCTATCAAGTTTAAGAGAGAAGTAGAAT
>CAJNCO010000011.1:0-547 GCA_905221305.1 bacterium | reverse complement strand
CTCAAAGAACTGAGAAACAGGATATTGATTTTGATATCGTTAAAGTTCCTTCTGATAAGCTATTTGTTGGAGAAGAAGAGATTCAAACCCCTGGTGTTAAAGGTACTAGAACTATTGTTCATGAAGATACCATTGACAACCGAAACAATACTGTGATCTCGTCTCGTGTTATCTCTGACGAACAAACCGAACCTGTTAAACAGATTGTACTTGTGGGAACAAAACCACTTACTGTAACTACTCAAAGAACTGAGAAACAGGATATTGACTTTGATATCGTTAAAGTTCCTTCTGATAAGCTATTTGTCGGAGAGGAAGAAATTCAAACTCCTGGTGTTAAAGGTGTCAGAACCATTGTTCATGAAGATACCATTGACAACCGAAACAATACTGTGATCTCTTCTCGCGTCATCTCTGACGAACAAACCGAGCCTGTCAAGCAGATTGTATTAGTTGGAACCAAGCCACTCACTGTAACTACTCAAAGAACTGAGAAACAGGATATTGATTTTGATATCGTTAAAGTTCCTTCTGATAAGCTATTTGT
>CAJNCO010000010.1:0-650 GCA_905221305.1 bacterium | reverse complement strand
CCAACCTTCACCAACACTTATAAAGCCGCTGAAACAAAAGCGACTATCAAAGCAACTAAAGTCTTGGAAGGTAAAGCTCTAGAAGCTGACAAATACGAGTTTGAACTTAAAGAAGGTGAAAAAGTCGTTGCGACAGCTAAAAACGCTGCAGACGGAACTGTTACTTTCGAAGATATCACGTACACAGCGGCAGGCAACTACGCTTACACTATCTCTGAAAAAGAAGGTAGTGAAAAAGGTGTGACATACGACACTGCTACACATAAAGTGACAGTTGCAGTTGTTGATAACGGTGCAGGCGAACTTGTTGCGACTGTTACAGGTAACAATCCAACCTTCACCAACACTTATAAAGCCGCTGAAACAAAAGCGACTATCAAAGCAACTAAAGTCTTGGAAGGTAAAGCTCTAGAAGCTGACAAATACGAGTTTGAACTTAAAGAAGGTGAAAAAGTCGTTGCGACAGCTAAAAACGCTGCAGACGGAACTGTTACTTTCGAAGATATCACGTACACAGCGGCAGGCAACTACGCTTACACTATCTCTGAAAAAGAAGGTAGTGAAAAAGGTGTGACATACGACACTGCTACACATAAAGTGACAGTTGCAGTTGTTGATAACGGTGCAGGCGAACTTGTTGCGACTGTTAC
>CAJNCO010000009.1:0-3406 GCA_905221305.1 bacterium | reverse complement strand
TAGTGATAATAAATAGTTATCGGTAGGAAATTTAATTATGTCTCAATGGAATCAGTTTTTAACAGAGATTGCTAATTCAATTATTCAAGCTCACACAACTCAAAAATCACTTTCTCTATACGTCCCCTTTGAAGATTCTTTATCAAAATCTTTAGCATTTGATAAAATATTACAAGAACTATTAGAAAGAGAAATTGATGGGAATGGAACAGTGCTATATAGTGATTTCGGAGAAAACGATATTACAGATGAGTATAAACTTTCATTTGCAGAAAAATTTTTCAAACCTGTTTCAATGTCTGTTAATAGTTCTATACCAGGATTTGGAACAGCTGGTATAGCATTAAAATATGATTCGACTAGAATAGAGAAGAAAATATTAGATAATAGCAACAACTATAGATTAATATTTCTAATCCAGCATTGGGAGTGGCTAGATAAAGAACTAAAATTATTCTTTATACGCCTTATTAATAATATATCCTCTTATGAAAAAAAGTATAATAAATCAATCGTCATTGTAGTTGGAGGCACAGAATTCAAAAGTAATGATATTGTATTTTCAAAAAAATTGGAAATTCATCGTTTTGAATTAAATGATTTAAAAGACATTTTAAGTAATATACAAACACCAAATATATCTAATGATTTGATAGATAAACTTTATCCTCTAACAAAAGGAAACTTGGAGAAAATTTACAATGTTATTTCACTAGCACCTGATGATTCTAATATTGAAAAGTTATTGGATGATTTACTAAACACGATTGAAAAAGATTTTAGAGAGAATAAAATTGATATTGACTTCATATACCAGTTATCTGTCCTACCAGAATATTTCAACCCATATGATGCTGAAGAATATTTTAATTTAAAAACTTTCCAAATTGAAAAAGCAATTGATATCTTAATAAAGTTATTAGTTTTAATCCCTGTAAAGAATAGAATAAATTTTTATAGCTTGATATTGATTATGAAGGATAAGCTCCTATTAACAGTTGAAAAAGGACAAAAAGAAATTTATAGGCGATACTACCAGTATTTATGTGGGAAAGAGCCCTTTAATTACAGATTAAAAATAGAAATTGCGGCAAAACTTAAGGAGAGTCAAGAATATTTGTTATCACTATATTTGCTTTGGCATGAACATTTATCGAATCAAAATGAGATACTCGAAAGCGAAAAAAAGAGTTTATATAAACTTGAATTTCTCACTGAAGAGACTAAATCAATATTTTTTAAATGTATCAAATACAAATATACAGATGGTACTAACTCTCTTTATAAAGAAATTTTACTCGAAAATTCGTTATTATCTTCGATATTATTAAAGAATGATATTAACTTTCAAGGAAATACATCACAAGATTTTTCTTTTCATTCACTTTGTGATACACTTTACGAAAATATATTAGTTGAAAGCGCCAAAGATGTTATTGTTGAGCCTATTCACTATCTTTCATGTATTTACATGCTATTACCTCATTTAATAGATAAACTTAATGAAATTGATAAATTCCAAGTTTTAAATGAAAAAATTGTCAAAAAATTTTATACAACAAAAGATATTGAGCAGAGTGCACAATATCTTAAGAATATCTATCTGAGGAAAAGTTTTTTGTATAAAGATAATGATAGATCAATCAATGATGCAAATATGGCATTAAAATTTTTTAGAGATATTGACGATACAATTGAACAGTATTATACTCTTGGTAGCCTTCTAGGTTTATTACTTATTTCTTCCGACTATGAGCAAGCAAATCAGGTGAGACAAGAAATAGAATCATTATCAGATAAAAATAATCTCCCAATATATTGGAAATCTAAAAATAATTTTATTTTATTGGACTTTCTTTCTGGATTAGAAGGAGAATTTGATTACTGGAAATCTCAATTTGAAAATATTCTTGCTGAATATAATTTAAATGATGTGAGTAAGCACTTAATCTATACAAATCTATGTTCAATCTCTTTATATTTTTCTAAAATAGAAAACTACAAATGCTATAAAATAAAACTTGAAGAGTTAATGGAAGTTGATGATTTATCTGATATCAATGATACTTCAATAGATGATTTTTATCGCTATTTTTTTGGATGGTTCGAGTTTTGTAAATTATTGCTGGAGAACAGTCAACAACTTGCTAAAAATAAGTATAGACAATTGCAGAATTTTTATCCAATAATCTTTGAATCAGAGAAAAAAATGCTTATTGAAAAGCATCGTCGATATGAAAAAATTTTGGAATCTAGTATCAAAACAGGAAAGGAATTTTCTGAATTTCTATTACAATCTAAGTTTTCTTCAAAAGAATGGGCTTACTTTCGAAGGGGGCTTATGCTAACCGATATACAGTATACTAGTGCATTATAAACTACTTAATATTACTAGTTTGTGAACATCAGTCAGTGTAAGTTCATATTGTTCGAAGTTATAATTAAATGAACTATGTTTCGTAGTGTAAGGCATTGTTGCAACATCAAAAACGAAAAAACTTCTATCTGATTTTATCCTAAAGTCAACTCGCCCATAGGTAGTTATACCTAAATATTGGGCGAGTTTTTGTGTTGCTGCTTTTAATTTCTCACACAAAAAACTATCTTCTAAACTTTCAAAGATATAGTCATTATTATCTGACAATTCACTTGTCAAAATTTCGGAGTGAGTTGATATTTTAATTGGATCTAATATAATGTAGTCTCCTCTAATATTAAAAAATGGAACTTCAACCTCAATGCCATCAATAAATTCTTGAAGAAGAAAATCTTGAGTACCAACATTTTCCCAATTAAAATCATCTATAATGGAATCTTCCGACAAGTTGATACTTGCTGATTCCGAAATCTCTTTGCGAATATATTTTGGGGATTCAAACACTTCTCCAAGTACCTTACCATTTTCTATACAGACCATTTTAGGTGTTGCAATATTAAACTTATTTGCAACAGCACCCCAAATAAATTTATTACGACAGAGAGATACCGTTAAAGCATTTGAGCCAGTATAATCAAGATTGAAATAATCACAAAATGACGGAACTAAAGATTTTTTTCCTTCTTTTCGGCCATCTCTAGCTAAATTATAGACTAATAAATCCTCCTTTGATAATTGAGGATAGTGTTTTAAAATATATTCTATGAAGTCTATTTCAGTATAAAAAATATTCACGCACAATCCTGTTTTTAATAGTGCTGAAGTAATCTCTTCAAATTCAGACAGCGAAAAAAACTCACTATCAGAAGCATGCTCAATTGTATAATAAGACATCCGTTTAGTTTGTTTTTGTAGATTAGCAACTAAAAATAAATTGCTTTTGGAGCACTCTTTATCAAAATTATTCAAATAAGATTGTAACAATTGCTTCATACCATTTCTCCTGCCGATAACTATTTATTATCACTA
>CAJNCO010000008.1:0-5192 GCA_905221305.1 bacterium | reverse complement strand
GGTCCGTTGGTCAAGGGGTTAAGACACCGCCTTTTCACGGCGGTAACACGGGTTCGAATCCCGTACGGACTATGGTGTATTGCGGCTAAAAAAACTTGAAAAAAGTTTAAAAAATCTGTTGACAGAGACAGATGGCTGTGATATACTAATATAGTTGTCGCTCGAGAGAGAATGAGTGACAAAGACCTTTGAAAACTGAACAAGACGAACCAATGTGCAGGGCACTATAACTGAGGTTATAGTACTGAACAATGAAAAAAACAATAAATCTGTCAGTGACAGAAATGAGTGAGAACTCAAACTTTTAATGAGAGTTTGATCCTGGCTCAGGACGAACGCTGGCGGCGTGCCTAATACATGCAAGTAGAACGCTGAAGGAGGAGCTTGCTTCTCTGGATGAGTTGCGAACGGGTGAGTAACGCGTAGGTAACCTGCCTGGTAGCGGGGGATAACTATTGGAAACGATAGCTAATACCGCATAAGAGTAGATGTCGCATGACATTTGCTTAAAAGGTGCAATTGCATCACTACCAGATGGACCTGCGTTGTATTAGCTAGTTGGTGAGGTAACGGCTCACCAAGGCGACGATACATAGCCGACCTGAGAGGGTGATCGGCCACACTGGGACTGAGACACGGCCCAGACTCCTACGGGAGGCAGCAGTAGGGAATCTTCGGCAATGGACGGAAGTCTGACCGAGCAACGCCGCGTGAGTGAAGAAGGTTTTCGGATCGTAAAGCTCTGTTGTAAGAGAAGAACGAGTGTGAGAGTGGAAAGTTCACACTGTGACGGTATCTTACCAGAAAGGGACGGCTAACTACGTGCCAGCAGCCGCGGTAATACGTAGGTCCCGAGCGTTGTCCGGATTTATTGGGCGTAAAGCGAGCGCAGGCGGTTAGATAAGTCTGAAGTTAAAGGCTGTGGCTTAACCATAGTACGCTTTGGAAACTGTTTAACTTGAGTGCAAGAGGGGAGAGTGGAATTCCATGTGTAGCGGTGAAATGCGTAGATATATGGAGGAACACCGGTGGCGAAAGCGGCTCTCTGGCTTGTAACTGACGCTGAGGCTCGAAAGCGTGGGGAGCAAACAGGATTAGATACCCTGGTAGTCCACGCCGTAAACGATGAGTGCTAGGTGTTAGACCCTTTCCGGGGTTTAGTGCCGCAGCTAACGCATTAAGCACTCCGCCTGGGGAGTACGACCGCAAGGTTGAAACTCAAAGGAATTGACGGGGGCCCGCACAAGCGGTGGAGCATGTGGTTTAATTCGAAGCAACGCGAAGAACCTTACCAGGTCTTGACATCCCTCTGACCGCTCTAGAGATAGAGTTTTCCTTCGGGACAGAGGTGACAGGTGGTGCATGGTTGTCGTCAGCTCGTGTCGTGAGATGTTGGGTTAAGTCCCGCAACGAGCGCAACCCCTATTGTTAGTTGCCATCATTCAGTTGGGCACTCTAGCGAGACTGCCGGTAATAAACCGGAGGAAGGTGGGGATGACGTCAAATCATCATGCCCCTTATGACCTGGGCTACACACGTGCTACAATGGCTGGTACAACGAGTCGCAAGCCGGTGACGGCAAGCTAATCTCTTAAAGCCAGTCTCAGTTCGGATTGTAGGCTGCAACTCGCCTACATGAAGTCGGAATCGCTAGTAATCGCGGATCAGCACGCCGCGGTGAATACGTTCCCGGGCCTTGTACACACCGCCCGTCACACCACGAGAGTTTGTAACACCCGAAGTCGGTGAGGTAACCTTTCAGGAGCCAGCCGCCTAAGGTGGGATAGATGATTGGGGTGAAGTCGTAACAAGGTAGCCGTATCGGAAGGTGCGGCTGGATCACCTCCTTTCTAAGGATAAGGAACTGCACATTGGTCTTGTTTAGTCTTGAGAGGTCTTGTGGGGCCTTAGCTCAGCTGGGAGAGCGCCTGCTTTGCACGCAGGAGGTCAGCGGTTCGATCCCGCTAGGCTCCATTGGTGAGAGATCACCAAGTAATGCACATTGAAAATTGAATATCTATATCAAATAGTAACAAGAAAATAAACCGAAACGCTGTAGTATTAAAAGAGTTTATGACTGAAAGGTCAAAAAATAAGGTTAAGTTAATAAGGGCGCACGGTGGATGCCTTGGCACTAGGAGCCGAAGAAGGACGTGACAAACGACGATATGCCTTGGGTAGCTGTAAGTAAGCGATGATCCAGGGATTTCCGAATGGGGGAACCCAACAGGTACTACCTGTTACCCGCATCTGTTAAGGATGTGAGGAGGAAGACGCAGTGAACTGAAACATCTAAGTAGCTGCAGGAAGAGAAAGCAAAAGCGATTGCCTTAGTAGCGGCGAGCGAAACGGCAGGAGGGCAAACCGAAGAGTTTACTCTTCGGGGTTGTAGGACTGCAATGTGGACTCAAAGATTATAGAAGAATGATTTGGGAAGATCAGCCAAAGAGAGTAACAGCCTCGTATTTAAAATAGTCTTTGTACCTAGCAGTATCCTGAGTACGGCGGGACACGTGAAATCCCGTCGGAATCTGGGAGGACCATCTCCCAACCCTAAATACTCCCTAGTGACCGATAGTGAACCAGTACCGTGAGGGAAAGGTGAAAAGCACCCCGGGAGGGGAGTGAAATAGAACCTGAAACCGTGTGCCTACAACAAGTTCGAGCCCGTTAATGGGTGAGAGCGTGCCTTTTGTAGAATGAACCGGCGAGTTACGATATGATGCGAGGTTAAGTTGAAGAGACGGAGCCGCAGGGAAACCGAGTCTGAATAGGGCGCTTTAGTATCATGTCGTAGACCCGAAACCATGTGACCTACCCATGAGCAGGTTGAAGGTGCGGTAAGACGCACTGGAGGACCGAACCAGGGCACGTTGAAAAGTGCTTGGATGACTTGTGGGTAGCGGAGAAATTCCAAACGAACTTGGAGATAGCTGGTTCTCTCCGAAATAGCTTTAGGGCTAGCGTCGACATAAAGATTCTTGGAGGTAGAGCACTGTTTGGGTGAGGGGTCCATCCCGGATTACCAATCTCAGATAAACTCCGAATGCCAATGAATTATGGTCGGCAGTCAGACTGCGAGTGCTAAGATCCGTAGTCGAAAGGGAAACAGCCCAGACCACCAGCTAAGGTCCCAAAATAATTGTTAAGTGGAAAAGGATGTGGGGTTGCACAGACAACTAGGATGTTAGCTTAGAAGCAGCTATTCATTCAAAGAGTGCGTAATAGCTCACTAGTCGAGTGACCCTGCGCCGAAAATGTACCGGGGCTAAAACAATTTACCGAAGCTGTGGATACCTTTATAGGTATGGTAGGAGAGCGTTCTATGTGTGAAGAAGGTATACCGTGAGGAGTGCTGGAACGCATAGAAGTGAGAATGCCGGTATGAGTAGCGAAAGACAGGTGAGAATCCTGTCCACCGTAAGACTAAGGTTTCCAGGGGAAGGCTCGTCCGCCCTGGGTTAGTCGGGACCTAAGGAGAGACCGAAAGGTGTATCCGATGGACAACAGGTTGATATTCCTGTACTAGAGTATGTAGTGATGGAGGGACGCAGTAGGCTAACTAAAGCAGACGAATGGAAGTGTCTGTCTAAGCAGTGAGGTGTGAATTGAGTTAAATGCTTAGTTCTATAACATTGAGCTGTGATGGGGAGCGAAGTTTAGTAGCGAAGTTAGTGACGTCACACTGCCAAGAAAAGCTTCTAGCGTTTAAACATACTCTACCCGTACCGCAAACCGACACAGGTAGTCGAGGCGAGTAGCCTCAGGTGAGCGAGAGAACTCTCGTTAAGGAACTCGGCAAAATGACCCCGTAACTTCGGGAGAAGGGGTGCTGACTTTAGGTCAGCCGCAGTGAATAGGCCCAAGCAACTGTTTATCAAAAACACAGCTCTCTGCTAAATCGTAAGATGATGTATAGGGGGTGACGCCTGCCCGGTGCTGGAAGGTTAAGAGGAGTGCTTAGGAGTAATCCGAAGGTATGAATTGAAGCCCCAGTAAACGGCGGCCGTAACTATAACGGTCCTAAGGTAGCGAAATTCCTTGTCGGGTAAGTTCCGACCCGCACGAAAGGCGTAATGATTTGGGCACTGTCTCAACGAGAGACTCGGTGAAATTTTAGTACCTGTGAAGATGCAGGTTACCCGCGACAGGACGGAAAGACCCCATGGAGCTTTACTGCAGTTTGATATTGAGTGTCTGTACCACATGTACAGGATAGGTAGGAGTCTATGAGATCGGGACGCCAGTTTCGAAGGAGACGTTGTTGGGATACTACCCTTGTGTTATGGCCACTCTAACCCGGATAGGTTATCCCTATCGGAGACAGTGTCTGACGGGCAGTTTGACTGGGGCGGTCGCCTCCTAAAAGGTAACGGAGGCGCCCAAAGGTTCCCTCAGAATGGTTGGAAATCATTCGCAGAGTGTAAAGGTATAAGGGAGCTTGACTGCGAGAGCTACAACTCGAGCAGGGACGAAAGTCGGGCTTAGTGATCCGGTGGTTCCGTATGGAAGGGCCATCGCTCAACGGATAAAAGCTACCCTGGGGATAACAGGCTTATCTCCCCCAAGAGTTCACATCGACGGGGAGGTTTGGCACCTCGATGTCGGCTCGTCGCATCCTGGGGCTGTAGTCGGTCCCAAGGGTTGGGCTGTTCGCCCATTAAAGCGGCACGCGAGCTGGGTTCAGAACGTCGTGAGACAGTTCGGTCCCTATCCGTCGCGGGCGTAGGAAATTTGAGAGGATCTGCTCCTAGTACGAGAGGACCAGAGTGGACTTACCGCTGGTGTACCAGTTGTCTTGCCAAAGGCATCGCTGGGTAGCTATGTAGGGAAGGGATAAACGCTGAAAGCATCTAAGTGTGAAACCCACCTCAAGATGAGATTTCCCATGATTTTATATCAGTAAGAGCCCTGAGAGATGATCAGGTAGATAGGTTAGAAGTGGAAGTGTGGCGACACATGTAGCGGACTAATACTAATAGCTCGAGGACTTATCCAAAGTAACTGAGAATACGAAGTGTGAGGTTTTCTTGGTATTTGATAGATATTCAATTTTGAGTAGGTATTACTCAGAGTTAAGTGACGATAGCCTAGGAGATACACCTGTACCCATGCCGAACACAGTAGTTAAGCCCTAGAACGCCGGAAGTAGTTGGGGGTTGCCCCCTGTGAGATATGGAAGTCGCTTAGCT
>CAJNCO010000007.1:0-6034 GCA_905221305.1 bacterium | reverse complement strand
GCTTTACCTTCCAAGACTTTAGTTGCTTTGATAGTCGCTTTTGTTTCAGCGGCTTTATAAGTGTTGGTGAAGGTTGGTACTGCTGAAGTAACAGTAGCTTTTAATACTCCACCTTGGAATTCTGCTGTTACAGTAACTTTCTTGCCTTCCTCATCAAATGTGATACCATCAATTGCTTTAGAAGTATCTTCTTTGATGATGTATTCATAAGTTCCCGCACCTTTTACTTTAATTTCCTCGAAGGTAATCGTTCCATCAGCTTTTGATTTCGCTGTGGCTACTGGATCCTTCAAGTTATCTTTAGTAAACAGGTTAAATGTAAACTCATCTGCTTTTGGAAGTTTATCTGCACGACCTTCTACTACTTTCTTAGCTGTTATTGTGAAATCAGCTGGAATAGGCTCGTCCTTAAGGTTGATCGTAGAACCTGCTGCTCCGAGTGTAACTGTATACTCATTCTTGTCTAGCTCATAGCCAGCTGGAGCTGTCTTCTCTTTAATCTTGAAAGTTTTACCTTCCCATTTCTGATCATAAGTTTTAGTAAGCGCTACTCCTTTTTCATTCGTAGTCACTTCTGTTGTTTCACTTGCATCATCTGCTGCTGTCACAGTATAAACTGCTCCTTGAACAGGTGAAAGAGTGAAGGCGTCTGTCTTATTAATCTTAATTTGGTAAGCTGTAGAAGCCACAATAGTCCCTGAAATCAAGGAAGTTGCTTCCGCTTTCATGCTAAGCGCACCTGGACGACTTGTATTCTGTGCAAGTTTTGTTCCATCTGCAAGAGACAAGGCTACGATATTTGCTACTTTAGTACCATCATTTGGAGTGGTAGTACTGTAAGTAACGAAGTAAGAAGTCGTTCCATCCTTAAGCGTAACATCAAATGATGTATAGTTTGAGTTCCAAGCAACTGTATAGTCAGTTCCTTCTACCATGAGTTCTGCTCCTGGAGGAACAGCAGAAGTACCGCCTGTAATATCAGCCTTGTAAATCTTCAAGCTTTCTGGAATGTATTGAGCTGGTGTGTAAGATGTATCATCATTTGGAATTGTGTCATGAAGCACAATGTTTTGTCCAAAATCTTGTTTTTCTGTGTTTACACGTACACGCCAGTTGGATACCTCATTACCCTTGCTTACGGAACCAATCGCTGCTAGTTTTTCAGAAGTCCATTCTTGACGTGATGCTTGACCACCAGCTTTTGCATAGTTCTCAGTACCGACTTTAGGACCTGTGATTGTCTTAGAGGTATATGTATGAGTTACCGCTTGCTTCATAGAAGAAGAATTAAAGCTAATTGGTGTCTTGTTCTGGTCTGTTAGGAAGCGGAATGAAGCCGCAAAGTTACCAGATACATCCTTAACTTTATCTCCACCGGTTGCAGCTAGGTACTTGTCCAAGTTTTTCAAGGTAATTTTTGCTTTACCACCTTGGCCATTACCACTCGATGTCACAACTGCTTCCCCAATCGTTACTTGCGTAGCTGGGTCAACCAACTGTTGAGTGCCGTTGTAGACTGTCATTGGTGCAGGAATGTCAAAAGTGAAATAATCACCATTGTTTAAGTTCTCATTGTATTGTTTGAGATCAAACGTTACACGAAGCGTGTAAGCATTCCCTGTACGAACTGCATAATCTCCCTCAGATGTTACATTCTGTTTCGTATCTGAAGCATCCAACAACTCAACACCTGTAATAACTTGCGTTAATTCCTTTGGCGTCGGGTCATCAGCTTTAACAGTATTTGTCAAAACAGATGTAAGTGTCAAGACAGAAAGAGCTGCAGCTGAAAGTTTTGAAAGCAATTTCAGCATTTTGCTTTTTGCCATGTTTCCCCTCTTTTCTATATTTTATTTTCAATGTTCTTAATCCCTCTCCTGAGAAACGAAGAAGAAATCACAGATTATTTGATATTTACTAGTTAAAGCCCTCCAAACACTTTAAATATTAAACATAAATAACCACATACATTCTAGCATGATACATGCCACTCTGTCAAGTAAAAGAAAATCAATTTTAACTATTTTACGAATAAAATAATTTGTGTTAAAAAATAATTTTAATTTTCTAGTTTGATTTCTTGACTCAAACTACTTGATTTGTTAAAATAGATTGTCTACATTATATTTGTATATGTTATTATGGTTGTTTTCTACGGATTATTACATAAATTCATCATTGATACAGGTATAGTTGTAGGTCAAATATAGAATATTTTTTTAAAGGGAATTGTAATTTTATGAAAAAATTGCGAAAAGTTAAGAAGCACTGGGTTGCTGTTTCAATTGGAATTGTCACTTCAGCCTTATTAGTCAATAACGTAGCTGCTAATGAGGTCGGAGGAGAGACCTCAGATGTTTTAAAATCTACTACAGTATCATCTTCAACGATTGAAAAATCCAATGAAGCGGGTGAAACTCCAAGGCCTACTGTGAATGATACAGATGCCAGTTTAGCGCCAAATCAACCCTCTACCCCTTCTTCCAATATATCTGATAGTGCTAATACTGTAGTTGAAACTCCTACAAAGCCTGAAGATAATAAACAAACAGGAAGAAGTGGTTTTCGAAGTGTAAGCGCATCCACCCCTGTAGAAGCAAATAAAAGTCAATCTACAGAATCTGTATCTACTGTCCCTGCTGAATCTATCGAACCTGCTCTAAAACCAGAAGTAAAAGCTGATGAGGAAGCAATCAAAGCAAAAGCCATTCCTGAAATACCAAAAGAAAACCAATCAAAAAAAATTCAGGATGCCATCACAGAAGATGTAAGAACCGTTGTTTCAAAACCAACTGTTGAAGGCGTTAAGTATGATGTTCACTATGATCATAAAAACAAATGGTACTATGTCAATGCTACTGATTTTGGCTTGAATGTAGCTGATAACCAAGATGATACTCTCGCTGTTAATAAAGCACTAAAAGCTGCAAATGAAATCGTAATGGCTGATCCAGATGGCACACAACATACTGGTGTCGCCGTTAAACTTTCTGGAATTGTCAATGTGGCTCGTGATAAAGGTGAAATCGATCACTATAAGATTTTAACATACGGTTCAGGTGTCCCAATGCCTATACAAAAAGGACGAATCGATGGGGTCCAGAATCTTTCGCATGTTACGAAAGAAGAATACGAAAATCTTCGTGTAGACTCGGATGGACTTGTTCGTTATGTTAGTTCTAACGGACAAAACCTTACAGGAATAGCACTGCCTATCTATCGCAAGAGCGAGAATGGCTCCTTTAATCAAATTAAAATCGGTTCTGAGCATTCAAATGTAACTGGTCTGTTTGGGGATGGGCCGGGAACAACCGTATTAAAAACAAATTTAGTTCAGCTAGGAAACCCTTGGGATAGCAACGAGAATGATACTGACAATCGCGACCATGCTGTTTTGCTAGTTGAAAATCAAAATGGATTCCTTGTGAAAGATTTATCTGTTTCTATCCAAAACTTAAAAGAAGCTTTTGGAGAACAACACGATGGCTTCTACGTCAAAGGAATGCCCTACTATGGAAAAGTCGACGGCGTCTTCGTCAATGACTCTGATAATGTAACTGTTGAAGGTGTTGAAGCAAGTGGAGCTAACAAAGCTGGAATTCGTTTTGGTTCCACTCATAATAGTGTTTCAAATATTTCTCTACCTGGTTGGGGTCGCCCTCGCTCTGTGAGTAATTTGATTGCTGGAAAAGCTCCTGGTTATACTTTCAGTAGTCTAAACTTAGGTGAAAACAATAAAGTATTAAACAGTAATACTCACAATAACCGAGTGGCTGGAGTTCAATTCTCTTACCAAACCAATATTCTTATTGAAGGAACAACCACTTCTGAAAATGGACACAAATTAAACGGAAGTACAGGTTATGGTTTCGCTTCAGAGGCTGGATCCTACAATAATGGAATTGTTTTCCGAAACAATACGAGTACCTACAACTACCGAAAAGGGTTAGATATTCACGACGGTGACCGAATTTTAATCGAAAATAACGTTTCATACGGAGATCGCTTGTTAGGTATCTCTGTCTACAACCGAACCTTTAAAATGGAAAATGTTGTCATTCGAAACAACGTTGTCACACAAGATAAAACGAATCGTCTATTACGAGATGACTTGAAAGTTGACGGAAAATTCACACATGGTCATGATTACCTCCAGTATGAAGCGATTCATTTGCAAACGAATGAAAAATCTCAGGACTTGAGTGCAGACGGATCGGTAGGTTATTTTGAAATTAGTAATAACCGCATTCAAGATTTGGATTCATCAGGTAGAACCGCTACAAACCAAGACTACAATACAAATGCTATTCTTGTTCGTATGCAAGAACCTTACCTAAACTATGTACTTAATATTAAAAACAACCAAATCACAGGACACTCAGCCAACGATTTGATCAAAATGATTAACTCTTCTAATGACAATATTAGGGGAACAGCTACATTATCTGACACAAGTAAATTTGCAAACGGATTGGGATATGGTTCTGGTTCTATCAACATTAGTAATAATAAAGTCGAGCTTGAAGAACTTTATGGTGATCCAAACAAAGATTTATCAGCAATTACTATTTCAGAATCTCTTAGTAATTTCAATGTCGCAGATAAAAATATTCGAGCTGTCCAAGATAAGTTCCGTGGGTCTGTTGTTTTCCAAAACAATGACATTAAAGTCAAAAAAACTTTCATGAGTACTAGACCTGGCATCATCGGAAAACAAAAGACAATGCCTATCATTTCTATTTCAACAAATGCGGAGGGCGTACTTTTTAAAGATAATAATCTTGACTTTGGGGAAATCACACAATCTTTAGCTACGAATGC
Source organism: bacterium (assembly GCA_905221305.1). Taxonomy (GTDB): domain Bacteria; phylum Bacillota; class Bacilli; order Lactobacillales; family Streptococcaceae; genus Streptococcus. Next base: position 1,213 of record CAJNCO010000007.1, on the reverse strand, counting down.
TGCAACACAAACACCATTAATTAGCTTAAGCGGAAATAACGGAACTTTAGTGCAACCAGGATTAGGATTTGGTATTAATACAACTCGTACTCCATCTAACCTTCCAAATACACTGAGTCGAACTCAACCTCTAGCTTTTATTGGTAATGATATTAAAATTTCTAATATTAGTTATGCAAACAATGTTGATTTACCAATTCGTGTATTAGAAACGAACAATCTCGTCCGATATACTGAAAATAATACCTTCACTTCTGACTCAGAAATTACAGTTTCTACTACCGATACGAAAACCGATCCACTTGGCAATGCAATCTATAAGCCTGCAACCGAACGTCTCACTCCAAACAAGGAAAAGAATAACGCTCAATTCAATATGGGAGTCAGCCGTTTTTCAACAAGTTCTCCTAGCTTAGTCAATAGTTCAGAAGAGACTGTTCCATATGAAACAATCTACGTTAATGACAAGACAATCGCTGCTGGAACAAGTATTGAAAAAACTCCTGGGGTAACTGGGAAGAAAATTGTAAATACCTATGCAACTAGCGTTGATAACTCTGCTTATGAGAAAACAAGTGGAACCAATATCATGAACTACGGTCTCAGAAATTACTACGAGACAGCAAATATTCGGGAAGCGACTGATAATGATCGCATTCCTGGCTTGCTTCGAGCAGACTATACAACCACAGATGGCAAAATTATGATAGCCACTAAAACGTATAGTTACACTGACACTAAAAACCAAACTCAAACAACTGAGATGGCCTATCGCTATGAAAATCTTCCAATTGGTTTGAAGAACGATACGCAATATACATTTACTGATGAAAATGTAACTACGGCACCGCAAAATCGTATTGTCCATGTAGGTACACGAACTTCCAAAGCTATTGGAGCATTTGATCAGTTTGATGTCGATTTCGAAACAGAATATGTAAACGATGATACTATTTTCGTTGGTGATTCTGTCATCAAAACTCCTGGTGTCAAAGGAATCCGTACTGTTTCTTATCGAGAAATCCGTGATAATGATACAAATGATCTAATTTCAAGAGAACAAGTTTCTGATAGTATCACTACTAAACCTATTAAGCAAATCGTACTTGTGGGAACAAAACCACTTACTAGAACTGCTCAAAGAACTGAGAAACAGGATATTGATTTTGATATCGTTAAAGTTCCTTCTGATAAGCTATTTGTTGGAGAAGAA
>CAJNCO010000006.1:0-42093 GCA_905221305.1 bacterium | reverse complement strand
GTAGCTCAGTTGGTAGAGCAATGGATTGAAGCTCCATGTGTCGGCGGTTCGATTCCGTCTCGCGCCATATTTTATTTATAACTTGGAAGGGTAGCGAAGAGGCTAAACGCGGCGGACTGTAAATCCGCTCCTTCGGGTTCGGGGGTTCGAATCCCTCCCCTTCCATTACTTTAGTTACGGGCATAGTTTAAAGGTAGAACTAAGGTCTCCAAAACCTTCAGTGTGGGTTCAATTCCTACTGCCCGTGTTAATATGATTATGGCGGGTGTGGTGAAGTGGTTAACACACCAGATTGTGGCTCTGGCATGCGTGGGTTCGATCCCCATCACTCGCCTATTTTATATTATTGGGGTATAGCCAAGCGGTAAGGCAAGGGACTTTGACTCCCTCATGCGTTGGTTCGAATCCAGCTACCCCAGTTACTATTTGCCGGCGTGGCGGAATTGGCAGACGCGCTGGACTCAAAATCCAGTGTCCGCAAGGACGTGCCGGTTCGACCCCGGCCGCCGGTATAGTAATAAAGACAAGGTTTTCGAACCTTGTTTTTTGATTTAGTGAAGATTTTGATATTTTTCTTTAAGTACTGATAACTGATGAATGATCTTTTTCTTCTTATTCTAGTCATTTTTAGTGTATTTTTGGTATAATATTACTTATTCACAATTTATTTTGATTATGAAAGAGTTTGGTGATTAATGTCTCGGTCTGTTGAATTACTAAAGAAACGTTACTTAAAGAATATAAAAGAGAACCCAAATTTATTTATTGGGATTGAGTTAGAATATCCTATTGTAAATTTAGAGGGTAAGGCTACAGATGGTGAAGTTGTTAAGGATCTCTTTCGGTATTTACCATCAGTACTGGGCTTTACTATCGAAAAAGTGGATGATTTTGGGAATCCAATTCAGTTGCTTGATCCAGTCAGCCAAGATACGATCTTGTTTGAGGTTGCTTATACGACAATTGAGTTTGCATTCGGAAAGGCCGAATCTATCCAAGAGGTAGAAGAACGCTTTAACTTCTATATGGCTACGATTCAGAATAAGTTGGGTGAAGCTAATCATGCTATTGTTGGCTGTGGCATTCATCCCAACTGGGATAAAAATGAGAATTGTCCAGTGGCTTATCCCCGCTATCAGATGTTGATGGATTATTTGAATTTGAGTAAAAATGTAACTAAATCAGATTTACATCATTTCCCTGAGTATGGTGCCTTTATCTGTGGAAGTCAGGTTCAACTAGACGTTTCAAGGTCCAACTATCTGCGTGTTATCAATGTTTTTACGCAAATTGAAGCTGCCAAAGCCTATTTGTTTGCCAATTCTGAGTTTTCAGGTGCAGATTGGGATACCAAAATTTCGAGAGATATTTTTTGGGAAGAATCCATGCATGGTATCTATCCAGAGAATGTAGGTGTTAATACTAGACTATTTAAAGATGAGGATGATTTTTTTGACTATCTAAATCATTCTGCGATTTTTACTGCGGATCGCGATGAACAAACCTATTATTTTTATCCGATTCAGGTTAGAGATTATTTGACTACACCTGAAATCCAAGCATTCCCCCTTAATGGGGATGAGGTTCTTATTTACCCTCAGGAGGAAGATTTCCAAACTCATCGTAGTTACCAGTACCAAGACTTAACGACTCGAGGGACTATCGAGTTTCGTAGTGTGTGTACTCAGCCGCTTGATAGGACTTTTGCTTCTGCTGCCTTTCATTTGGGCTTGTTGGTTCATTTAGACAAGCTTGAAGCTTACTTGCGAACTGCTCCATTTTTTACCACAGCTGGTCGTGATTATAAGCTTTTAAGACGACAATTTTCTAAAAAACAACTCACAGATGAAGAAGAAGCTGCGGTTCTCGAGTTTTCTAAAGATTTACTCACCCTAGCTGAGGAAGGTCTGGAGAAGAGAGGCAAGCAAGAAATGACCTATTTACAACCTTTGAAAGAAGAATTGGGATTATAATTTCTCTTATAAAGGGAGAATTTTCTGAAAAATCGTGATATAATGGAAGAGACTATAGATAAAGGATAGAGATTCATGACATTAGTTTATCAATCAACGCGTGATGCCAATAATACAGTAACTGCCAGCCAAGCTATTTTGCAAGGTTTGGCGACGGATGGTGGTCTGTTTACACCACTTACTTATCCAAAGGTGGATTTGGACTTTGACACATTAAAAGATGCTTCTTACCAAGAAGTGGCTAAATTAGTTTTATCAGCATTTTTAGATGACTTTACGGCTGAGGAGTTGGACTACTGTATCGACAATGCCTACGATAGCAAGTTTGATACTCCAGCTATTGCGCCATTGGTGAAACTGGATGGGCAATACAACTTGGAATTATTCCATGGTTCAACGATTGCCTTTAAGGATATGGCCTTGTCTATCTTGCCATACTTTATGACGACGGCCGCTAAAAAGCATGGTTTAGAGAACAAGATTGTCATTTTGACAGCGACATCTGGTGATACTGGGAAAGCTGCTATGGCGGGGTTTGCCAATGTGCCTGGAACTGAGATTATCGTCTTTTATCCAAAGGATGGTGTCAGCAAGGTACAAGAGTTACAAATGACTACTCAGACTGGCGACAATACTCATGTTATTGCTATCGATGGAAACTTTGATGATGCACAAACAAACGTGAAGCACATGTTCAACGATGTGGGACTTCGTGAAAAATTGGCTGCCAATAAACTGCAATTTTCATCAGCTAACTCTATGAACGTTGGTCGTTTGGTACCACAGATTGTTTATTATGTTTATGCCTACGCTCAGTTGGTCAAGTCTAGTGAGATTGTGGCTGGTGAAAAGGTCAACTTCACAGTACCAACAGGAAACTTTGGAAATATTTTGGCTGCCTTTTATGCTAAACAAATCGGTCTTCCAGTTGGCAAATTAATCTGTGCTTCAAATGACAACAATGTTTTGACAGACTTCTTCAAGACACGTGTTTACGACAAGAAACGTGAGTTTAAAGTGACAACTAGTCCATCTATGGATATCCTGGTATCTTCAAACTTGGAGCGTTTGATTTTCCATCTTTTGGGGAATGATGCGGTTAAGACTGCTGAACTCATGAATGCCTTGAGTACACAAGGACAATATGAGTTGACAGACTTTGATGCAGCGATTCTGGATCTCTTTGTAGCTGAATATGCGACTGAGGAAGAAACTGCGACAGAAATTAAACGTGTTTATCAAACAGATGCCTACATCGAGGATCCCCACACGGCGGTTGCCTCAGCAGTTTATAGAAAATACAAAGCGGCTACTGGGGATGCGGCTAAGACAGTGATTGCTTCAACAGCTAGTCCATACAAGTTCCCAGTGGTTGCCGTAGAAGCGGTAACAGGAAAAGCAGGCTTGAATGACTTTGAAGCCTTGGCTCAATTACATGACATTTCAGGAGTGGCAGTGCCACCAGCGGTTGATGGCCTTGAAACAGCTCCAGTTCGTCATAAAACAACAGTGGCAGCTGCTGACATGCAAGCAGCGGTTGAGACTTATCTAGGACTTTAAGACAGAGGGAGTAAACTCGGTTGGGAAACCAACTGAGTTTCTTTTCATCAGGAGGAGAGATTGTTTAAGAAAAATAAAGACATTCTTAATATTGCATTGCCAGCTATGGGTGAAAACTTTTTGCAGATGCTCATGGGAATGGTGGACAGTTACTTGGTCGCTCACTTGGGACTGATAGCTATTTCGGGTGTTTCAGTTGCTGGCAATATTATCACCATTTACCAGGCGATTTTCATCGCTCTAGGGGCTGCTATTTCCAGTGTTATTTCAAAAAGTTTGGGGCAGAAAGATCAGTCCAAGTTGGCTTATCACGTGACAGAGGCTCTCAAGATAACCCTATTGCTGAGTGCACTTTTAGGCGCCTTATCGCTCTTTGCTGGGCAAGAGATGATAGGACTTTTGGGAACTGAGCAGGAGGTGGCTGAGAGTGGTGGACTTTACCTATCTTTGGTAGGCGGATCAATTGTTCTCTTGGGCTTGATGACCAGTCTAGGTGCCTTGATTCGTGCAACGCATAATCCGCGTCTGCCTCTCTATGTTAGTCTTTTATCCAATGCCTTGAATATTCTTTTTTCAAGTCTAGCTATTTTTGTCCTTGATATGGGGATAGCTGGTGTTGCTTGGGGGACTATCTTGTCTCGCTTAGTCGGTCTTGTGATTTTGTGGTCGCAATTAAAGCTGCCTTTTGAGAAACCGACTTTTGGTTTAGATAAGGATTTGTTGACTTTGGCTATACCGGCGGCAGGAGAACGTCTCATGATGCGGGCTGGAGATGTAGTGATCATTGCCTTGGTTGTTTCTTTTGGGACGGAGGCAGTAGCGGGGAATGCTGTCGGAGAAGTCTTGACCCAGTTTAACTATATGCCTGCCTTTGGCGTCGCTACGGCGACGGTCATGCAGGTAGCTCGAGCAGTTGGAGAGGATAACTGGGAAAGAGTAGATGATTTGAGCAAGCAAACCTTTTGGCTTTCTCTACTTCTCATGTTGCCCTTAACTTTCAGTATCTATGCCTTAGGGACACCACTGACTCATCTCTATACGACGGACCCTGTAGCAGTCGAAGCGAGCGTTTTGGTGGCGCTGTTCTCTCTACTAGGAACCCCCATGGCGACAGGGACAGTTATTTATACGGCAGTTTGGCAGGGCTTGGGAAATGCTCGCCTCCCTTTTTATGCGACAAGTATTGGGATGTGGTGTATCCGTATAGGGACAGCTTATCTGATGGGTATTGTTCTTGGTTGGGGCTTACCTGGTATTTGGGCAGGGACACTTTTGGATAATGGTTTTCGTTGGTTATTTCTACGTTACCGTTACCAGCGTTATATGAGCTTGAAAGGATAGGAAATGCAAAAAACAGCCTTTATTTGGGATTTAGACGGGACTTTATTGGACTCTTACGAAGCGATTTTGTCAGGGATTGAGGAGACCTTTGCTCAATTTTCTATTCCTTATGATAAGGAGAAAGTGAGAGAGTTTATCCTCAGGTATTCTGTGCAGGATTTGCTGGAGCAAGTGGCTGAAGAGAGAAACCTGGATGCGGAAGTGCTCAACCAGGTACGTGCCCAGAGCCTGGCTGAGAAAAATGCCCAGGTAGTTTTGATGCCAGGTGCGCGTGAAGTGCTAGCTTGGGCAGACCAAGCAGGGATTCGGCAGTTTGTCTATACTCATAAGGGGGACAATGCTTTTACCATTCTAGGAGACTTGGGTTTGGAATGTTATTTCACAGAAATTTTAACTAATCAGAGTGGTTTTGCGCGCAAGCCCAGTCCAGAGGCGGCGACGTATCTGCTAGACAAATATCAGCTGGATCCTGATAACACTTATTATATAGGGGACCGGACTTTGGATGTGGAATTTGCCCAGAATAGTGGCCTTCAAAGCATCAACTTTTTAGAGTCGTCTTATGCAGGGAATCATAGGATTCAAGAGTTAGCAGATGTTCCTCATATTTCTGAGGATTGGGGACGAGAAGATTGTGTCAGTTTTGTGACAGAAACCTAACAAACTATTTCAAGTAATCGCGTTTGTTACAGGGAATAGACAGTTCTGTTAAATGGGCCCGAGAGGGCTTTTTTTCTGCTTTTTTTGTGTTATGATAGACAGGTACTCATTTGAAAGGAATATGAACGAATGAAGAAAAGAATTATTTTAGCCTCAACAGTAGCCTTATCTCTTGCTCCCGCATTAGGAGCTAAAGCTCAAGAAATCTCTTGGACAGCACGTAGCGTTGAGCAAATCCAAAATGATGTGACGAAAAACGAGAACAAAAACAGCTATACAGTTCAGTATGGTGATACCCTGAGCACGATTGCAGAAGCTTTGGGAGTAGATGTGACGGTTCTTGCTAATTTGAACAAAATCACCAATATGGACTTGATTTTCCCAGATACTGTCCTCACTACAACTGTCAATGAGGCAGAAGAGGTAACGGAAGTTGAAATCCAAGCTCCTCAATCAGATGCTAGTGAAGAAGTGACGACTGCGACAGCTGATTTGACGACGAATCAAGTGACAGTCGATGAACAAACAGTTCAAGTAGAAGACCTTTCTCAACCAATTGAGGAAGCTCCAACTGCAACAGAGACGGAAAAACCAGCAGAAGTAACGTCAAGTTCAGAAGTTTCTGAGACAGCGACAGTTGCTGAAGAGACACCATCTACAGAAACACCTGTAGCTGAAGAAACAGCAGCAACGACTCCAGCGGAAGCACCAGTAGCAGCAACAACTCGCTCAGTTGAAGAAGAAGCTCCTCAAGCAGCGACTCCAGCTACCGAAGAAACGGCAGCAACAACTCCAGCAGAAGCCCCAGTAGCAGCTGCTCCAGCAACTGAAACACCTGCTGATACAACAGGATCAAGTGCAACAGAAGAAGCAGCATCAACAGCAACTTCTGACACTGCAACTTCGACTTATCAAGCAGAGCAAAGCCAAACTCCTTCAAGAACGTATTCGGCTCCAGCGGCTCCTGACTATGCAGGACTTGCTGTAGCTAAGTCTGAGAATGCTGGCCTTCAACCACAAACTGCAGCTTTTAAGGAAGAAATCGCCAACTTGTTTGGCATCACATCCTTTAGTGGTTACCGTCCTGGAGACAGTGGCGACCATGGAAAAGGTTTGGCCATCGACTTTATGGTTCCAGTGAGTTCAGCACTCGGAGATCAAATTGCAGAATATGCAGTCAAAAATATGGCTAGCCGTGGCATCAACTACATCATCTGGAAGCAACGTTTCTACGCTCCATACGATAGTAAATATGGACCAGCCTACACGTGGAATCCAATGCCGGATCGTGGTAGTGTGACCGAAAACCACTATGACCACGTTCACGTATCAATGAACTAATCATTAAAATGGAAGTTGGGAACTGATTGAGTTCCCGCTTCTTTTTTGTGTGTCATTCCTTCAGGGTAAACAAGAAGATTATTCTGAAGCAAGGTGGGCCTGCTGTTTTGACTCTGCTGAGTATGTTGCTTTTTAAATAAGAAAACCAGCGTCTTGAACGATGCTGGTTTTTGTATGCTCTTATCCATTTCGACGTTTACGGGCTAGTAGGGCTCTGTAAAAGAAGATATGATTATTCTGGATATAGGGAAGGAGTGAAAAGCTAGCAATTCCAAAGGTGATCCAGTTGAGGAAGTACCAAGGGAGTAGTTGTAGGTCGAGGACAAAGCGCTGGAATTTGTAACCCTTCATCAAGAAACGGCTGGTTTTCAGGATTTGCCTTGGTTTAGCCTGTCCTAAATCTAGAGTATCGCAGAGGAGGAATTCTACCTGCGAGTAGGCATAATGTTGCGGAACATAGAGGATGTTCCCTACAATCATCAAGATGAGACTCGCGAAAAAGTAGAGGCCAAAGGTCATAAGGAACTGCTCTGTTTCAAGGGATGAGAGGTCTAATTTTGGAAATTCAGGATGTAGGGCGACAAATCTCCGAGCTAAGAGATTGCTATAAAAGAGAAAATAAACGCCTACTAAGTTTGGAATGCTCCATAAAAAGAGGTAGAAACGTTTGAGGAGCAGAGTGAGGAAGGTTTGCGAGAAGCGCTCTGCAGCAAAGAGGGCCAGGCTTGATTTTACTGAGAGTTCTGTATCAGGATCCTTGAGGAGTCGGAGTGTCGCAAAAGCAGCACCTGCTAGAAAAATCGTGCTCACAAAAGAAACCACTAGTGGGAAGAGATAGGCTTGGAGCACTTGTGCCAGCATGCTGAAAAAGGATTGCTCTAAAACACTTTCTTGGAGACGAGCCAAGGGATTGAGAAAGCCTGATAAGATGACCAGTATGCTAGGTAAGAGATAGACCAGAAAGAGGCGGGGATTTTCAGCCTGAAACTGCCTCGTCTGCAGACGAATAGTTTTTAAATCAATTTTTGGGTATTTCATTCTCTCATTATACCATAGTTCGTGACAGTTCCTAGTTTTTTTGATAAAATCATACAGTATGCCTTTGGGCACAAAGTATGAACTGGGACTGTCTTTCCCAGCTTCGGAGGTAAAAAATGTCAGATTCACCAATCAAATACCGTTTGATTAAGAAAGAAAAACACACGGGAGCTCGTCTGGGAGAAATTATCACCCCGCACGGGACCTTTCCAACACCTATGTTTATGCCAGTTGGGACCCAAGCTACGGTAAAAACCCAGTCACCAGAAGAGTTGAAGGAGATGGGTTCGGGAATTATCCTGTCCAATACCTATCATCTGTGGCTTCGTCCTGGAGATGAACTTATCGCACGCGCAGGTGGTCTCCACAAATTTATGAACTGGGACCAACCAATTTTGACAGATAGTGGTGGCTTCCAGGTTTATTCCCTAGCAGATAGCCGAAATATCACCGAAGAAGGAGTAACCTTTAAAAACCATCTCAATGGTTCCAAGATGTTCCTATCACCAGAAAAGGCCATCTCTATTCAGAATAATCTAGGCTCAGATATCATGATGTCTTTTGATGAATGTCCTCAGTTTTACCAACCCTATGACTACGTTAAGAAATCAATTGAGCGTACTAGCCGTTGGGCTGAGCGTGGTTTGAAGGCTCACCGTCGCCCACATGACCAAGGTTTGTTTGGGATTGTACAGGGAGCGGGATTTGAAGACCTTCGTCGTCAGTCAGCTCACGACCTTGTTAGCATGGACTTCCCTGGCTACTCTATCGGTGGTTTGGCAGTAGGAGAAACGCACGAAGAAATGAATGCAGTCTTGGACTTCACAACTCAACTGCTACCTGAAAACAAACCTCGCTATTTGATGGGTGTCGGAGCGCCAGACAGCTTGATCGATGGGGTCATTCGTGGTGTGGATATGTTTGACTGTGTCTTGCCGACTCGTATCGCTCGTAACGGAACTTGTATGACCAGCCAAGGTCGTTTGGTTGTCAAGAATGCCCAATTCGCTGAAGACTTTACGTCACTGGATCCTGAGTGTGATTGCTATACATGTAAGAACTACACACGCGCCTACCTTCGTCATTTGCTCAAGGCTGATGAAACCTTCGGTATCCGCTTGACTAGCTACCACAATCTCTACTTCTTACTCAATCTGATGAAGCAAGTGCGTCAAGCCATCATGGATGACAATCTCTTGGAATTTCGTGAGTATTTTGTGGAAAAATATGGCTACAACAAGTCAGGGCGCAATTTCTAAAGTGTAAAAATAGAATGCCAAAATCCTAAGTTTTCTCTTAGGATTTTTCCTATTTTTTTGATAGAATAGGGAGTATAATGGAATGGAAATTAGGTGGTGTTTTGCTTCCTAATTTAATGGAGAATAGACTCGTATGCGTATTAAATGGTTTTCCTTGATTAGGATTACAGGTTTACTTTTTGTGCTTTTGTACCACTTCTTTCAAACAATCTTTCCTGGAGGCTTCTTTGGGGTAGATGTCTTTTTCACTTTTTCAGGATTTTTGATCACCTCCCTCCTTTTAGAAGAATTTGGGAAGGCACATCAGATTGATTTGTTGGGCTTTTTTAAGAGACGGTTTTACCGCATCGTGCCACCTGTTGTTCTGATGGTTTTGGTGACCATGCCTTTTACTTTCTTGGTTCGTCAAGACTATGTTGCTGGAATTGGTGGCCAGATAGCTGGAGTTCTCGGTTTTATGACCAACTTCTACGAAATGTTAACAGGGGGAAGTTATGAATCCCAGTTCATTCCGCATCTCTTTGTTCACAACTGGAGTCTAGCTGTTGAGGTTCACTACTATATCCTTTGGGGCTTAGCGGTTTGGTTCTTATCGAAACGTTCAAAATCTAGTAGTCAATTGAGAGGGATGGTCTTTCTCCTTTCTGCAGGAGCTTTTATCATTAGCTTTTTCTCCATGTTTATTGGTAGTCTAATGGCTAGTTCCTATTCATCTGTCTACTTTTCAAGTTTGACCCATGTCTATCCCTTCTTTTTAGGAAGCATTTTGGCGACAGTTGTGGGGGTTCGTCAGACGAGCGATTTAGTCAAGCAGTTTGACCGGATGTGGGATCTTCGTCAAAATCTACTGGTATTTGCTGCAGGTCTCTTGGTGTTAATGCTCTTGACTTTCTTTGTCAAGTTCACCTACCTGTTTGCGTACTTATTTGGCTTCTTGCTAGCAAGTTTAGCGGCAGTGACCATGATTTTTGCTGCGCGTGTCTTGCATGAGAAAACGCCTGAGATACAAGAACCTCGGATCATTACATTTTTAGCGGATACCAGCTACGCGGTTTATCTTTTCCACTGGCCTTTTTATATTATCTTTTCTCAGCTGATGAGTAATCTGCCTGCTGTTATTCTGACAATCATCTTTTCTTATTTCTTTGCTATCCTATCCTTCTATATTATTGAGCCATTGATTGCTGGTAAATCCAATCCTTTAATACGGAAGATTAGTCGATTGCCTCATATTAAACCAATTAGTGCTGGTGGTGCTGGCATTCTTACCTTGCTTACCTTGATTATCATAGCTGTGGCTCCTCAAGTTGGAGCTTTTGAGACAGACTTGATGGTCAATGGTTTCAAACAAGCCCAGACCAATATAGGACAAACAAAGATTCTTGCTGAACAAGCTGAACTGAGTCGTCTAGGAATTTCTGATGGAACAAGCCTAATAGGAGATTCGGTAGCCTTGCGCGCCAATACAGCCTTACAAGAGGCACTTCCTGAAGCAAATATCAATGCCCAAGTTAGTCGGACGACCAAACAAGCCAATGACATTATGCTCAATAACAGTCAGAACAAGGCGCTGCTAAAAACAGTTGTCATTGCAACGGGAGTCAATAATCCTGAAGGCTATAAGAATGACTTGGACAGCATCGTGAACAATCTACCGAAAGGACACCATCTGATATTGGTGACACCTTATGAGGGAGACAAGAGCAAGGACACTTATACATCAGTGGAACAGTATGCGGCTTATGCGAGAGAATTAGCTGAAAAGAATCCATATGTGAGCATCGCTGACTGGAATAAGGTCGCTAAGGAACACCCTGAAATCTGGGCTGGAACCGACCAAGTCCACTTTGGAAATGATAGCAACATGATTGAAGAAGGTGCTAAACTTTACGCAGAGACGATTGCAGCTGCTGTTAAGGCTGCTCAAGAACTGTCTGTAAAATCAAAATAAGATCAAAGAGTTGGAGAAATCCAGCTCTTTTAAAATATCTCCAGAAAATAGGTCTATACCATTTACAAATGAAAAAGAAAGGTTTATAATGTAATTGACATAATAAATTCTAGAATCAATCTATCAAGGAGGTTATCATTATGCCTAATTATATTAAAGCGGATCAGTTTTTCTACCCACACGGAGTTCGTCGTGGCGGTTACTTGGAACTTGTGGATGGCAAGTTTGGTAAACATGTAGAACAGATTCCTGAAGGAGCTGAGGTGATTGACTATACCGGTTATAGCATTGCCCCAGGACTTGTGGATACCCATATTCATGGATTTGGTGGTGTCGATGTCATGGATAATAACATCGAAGGAACCCTTCATACTATGAGTGAAGGATTGCTTAGCACAGGTGTTACTAGCTTCTTGCCAACGACCTTGACTTCTTCTTACGAGCAGTTGCTTGCGGTAACTGAAAATATCGGTGCTCGTTACCAGGAAGCAAGTGGAGCCAAGATTCGTGGAATCTATTTTGAAGGGCCTTATTTCACAGAGAAATACAAGGGAGCTCAAAACCCTGCTTACATGAAAGACCCTCGTATGGATGAGTTTCGTGCTTGGCAAAAAGCTGCCAATGGCCTGCTCAATAAAATTGCCCTTGCGCCAGAACGTGAAGGTGTAGAAGACTTTGTTCGTACAGTTACGGGTGAAGGAGTGACCGTTGCTCTTGGACACTCAAATGCGACTTTTGATGAAGCTAAAAAAGCAGTCGATGCTGGAGCGAGTGTTTGGGTACATGCCTACAATGGGATGCGTGGGTTGACTCACCGTGAGCTCGGTATGGTGGGAGCCATGTATGAGTTGCCACATACCTATGCAGAGTTGATCTGTGACGGTCACCATGTGGATCCAAAGGCCTGTGATATTTTGCTCAAGCAAAAAGGAACTGAAAATATCGCCCTTATCACAGACTGTATGACAGCTGGTGGCTTGGAAGATGGAGATTACATGTTGGGAGAATTCCCGGTAGTTGTTGCTAATGGAACTGCTCGCCTCAAATCGACAGGCAATTTGGCAGGTTCTATCCTTAAACTCAAAGATGGTTTGAAGAATGTGGTCGAATGGGGAATTGCGAATCCGCATGAAGCAGTCATGATGGCCAGTCTCAACCCAGCAAAATCTGTTCACATCGATGATGTCTGTGGCCAAATCCGTGAAGGCTACGACGCTGACTTTATCGTACTAGATAAAGATTTGGAATTGGTAGCAACCTACCTAGATGGTGTGAAACGTTATCAAGCCTAAGAGAGAAAGCAGAAGTTAGAGACTAGCTTCTGCTTTTTTATTTTAAAGACTGTTTTCCCAGCCTCTTTTGTGTTGTTTAAGAAAATTAGATGGTGGTTTATCTAACTATATGTTTCAGATTCTTAAATTGATTGGTGAATTTTATGCAATCAAATCAGATTTGATAGTGATTGAAACTAAAAGTGATGATTTTAAACAATAATTTTTAAATGAACCTATTTTTTTGCTCAGTTTTGAGTGTTGTGACACACTAGATATCAATCTTTTTCAGATAACAAAAATCTAGATAGATGGCAATAAAATATTTTATTAAAAGTAATAGAAATCCCTTGACAAAGCCATTTCGGGGGGGGGGGGGTATAATAGATAGTTGTATGATAAATATACTCAAAAATCGGATTATGGCCATAGGGAGACTTTAAACCAATATGAATAGATATAATAGGGAAGAATTGCTTTATATGTTTGGGTATTGTTTTCAAGTTTTAAAAACAGTATCGGATTTGGAGCAGGCTATTTCGGCTGAACAAAATAAAGCCTATGATAGTATTATGGGTAAATATTATAGAATTAAAAAAGTATTTAACATAATTATTATCAGTTTTATTTTGATAGTAAATATATTCGGACCCATTATATATAGAGAACCTATAACTTCGTTAATTATTTTACAAATACCTCTAGCTTATATTTTCTTACAGTTACCGTTTATTCCTATTTTTGCTATTGTAAAAGCGTATTATAATCATTCTGCCGAGAAGGAATTTTCAAATGCTTATGATAATGATGCTTCTAACAAATATCGCCAAAAAGGTGTAGAACTGTTGAGAGATAAGCAGTTCCTTGACTACAAAGAAGAAATTCCAGAAGATTATTTTAATATGGATGACCTATATCTCTTATATAGTTATCTAGAAACTTATAGAGCTGATAACTTTAAAGAAGCAGCTAACTTACTGGCGGAAGAAAAACATCGTGAAAGAGTGGAATACAATCAGGAAGTAATGCAAAGTAGTTTAGCTACTATCCAAGATAATGTTCGTTATCAATCTGTAATTCAGACAATTCAATTATTAGAGACAAGGACTCATCATAGGATTATAGAAAACAGATAATGAGAGAATTAGAAAACTGAACTTTGTTTCTCTTTGGAGAACAGGTTATAATGTGGAATTGAATCATTTTGAATTTTATACTAGGAGAATATATGCAAAAGAAAGATATTTTATTAGGTGCTAGTTTAACTTCTGTTCTTGTCGGTGCTGGTGTTGTTAATACAACTGTTCAAGCAGACGAGCTTACACAACCTAGAACATCAGCAGCCGTACAAAAAGCACCAGTGACTGGTCAAGATTTGACTAAGGCTCAAGAAGTCGCTAAATCTGCACAATCGACAGTCGGCCAAAAGACAGTTGATGTGAAAGTCGCTGAAGACCAACAATCAGTTGCTACAAAAGCTGTTACAGATGTCAAAGAAGATATCAAAACCGCACAAAATGCAGCTACAATTGTTGATACACAAAATAAAGTAATTGAGACTAAAACTGAACAAAAATCAGAACTCAATGTTGAACTATCAAGCGCAAAAGATACTGAGCAAACTGCAAAAGACGAATTTGTGACCGCTCAAGAAGCTCATGATAACGCCACAAAAGCCGTCACAACTGCTGAGAAAACAGTCGAAGACAAGAAAGCTGCTTTAAATCAAGCAACTGCAACAACTAGTCAAGACCCTAAACAAATCCAAACTGAATTGGATGATGTCAATAGTCAAGTGACTGCAAAATCTGCACAAATTGCCGCTACAAGTAGTCGTATCGACGCTAAACAGCAAGAAGTGGATAATTACAAACCAGTTATCAAAACGATTGACTTAAACCCTTCTGCGCGAAGTGCAGTGACTCATGATAACCTCATGGACTATGAGCACAACCGTAACAATACACCGAAAGACCCATCAGGCAATCCAAAAATGGAACCTGTGAACTTCCAAGGTGTCAAGGTTGTTGAAATCGAAGCTACCAAAGATATGTTAGACTTCCAAAAAGCACTTGAAGACTACCGTAAAGAACCATATGACACCGCAACTCATACGATTAAGAAACGCCCAGTATTCCGCTATAAAGTGGACAACCGTGGATTATCTCAAGCATTTGTGAAATTGCTTAATGAATTGCGTGAAGCAAATGGTGTTGCCGGTAACATGCAAGTGGATGACGCTTACTTGGATTATGCTCAACAGCGTGCTAATGAAATGCAACGCAACAATGTATTGAGTCACAAGACATCATTGACTGCCCCAGGTAACAAGAACGAAAAAGGTCTTGAAAATGTTATTGCTGGATATGGTGATGCCACATCGTCTGAAGATGGATACATCAATTTTGACAATATTGTGACCAACGAAACATTAGCTTACGATATGTTGTTGAATTGGTATGATGACTACACAAACGTAACAGGTGCCAACCATGGTCACCGCCGCGCTCTTCTGACACCTATGGGTGGTAAAATGGGTCTAGCCCTTGCTAACATCATGGGTTCTAACGATACATCGCGTTATGCGGCATTTGAGAACAATGCGCACACAGGTAGCACTTATTCGACTGATGAAGATGGTACAACTTATCTAGAAGAAGAAAGTGAATCTAGCAAGAATTTTTGGGATAACTACAATAACTTCAAGGATGATGCACTTAACCCAACCTTCTATGGTCGTAAAATGAAATTCATCGCAGACCATCATTTTGTATTTGTGACTCACAAACAAGAAGGTGATAATAGCGCTCTAGTAAGTGCTCTTAACGATTTGAAAGCTCTCAAAGCTCGTCAAGAAGGTGAACGCAATACCCTTGTCACACGTCAAACAGCCTTGACTAATCAATTGGTAGCAGCCACACGCAGTCAAGAACAACGTGCTGCAGCTATCACAAACGCAACGAGCGAATTGAACAAGGCAACTGCAACTCTTGCAACTGCTAAGTTGGCTGCCAAAGCGACTGCAGCAACTCTTGAAGAAAAGAGAACCGCTGCTGACCGAGCTACAAGTTATGTAGACCATTTGACTCATCGCGTAGCAACTATCCAAGGTGAAATCGATAAAGCGATTGAGACTCGTGATAAGGCTTCTCGCTTGCAAGGTCAATTGGGGAACTTGACTGCTAAATTGGCTAAGGCTGAAGAAGACAAGGCGACTGCTGACAAGCGTGTCACAGACGCAAAAGTAGCACTTACACAAGCTCAAAAAGCACTTTCTGATGCCAAATCAGATGTTCAACGTTTGACTGACATTCTCGCAATTGACAAAGCTCTTTCAGTTTACCAAGATACAACAGGTGTGGTTTCCGCTGTTACTCGTGAAACACCTGGCGTTGGAGAACTTCCAGCATTTAATCTAAATACCGAATTGAACGGTTACAAAGTAACTCAAAATGAAGATGGTCTTGAGGCAACTACAACTACTGCGCCTATTGCAGAAGAGCTTCCAACATTTGATTTGGATGGTGAGTTGAATGGTTACAAAGTGACTACTAATGTAGATGGTATCGGTGCAATTCCGATTACCGCACCAACTGTAGATGAACTCCCAACCTTTGATTTGAATGCCTACAAGACAAGTCAAAAACATGCTGGTGCTAGACCGAATGACACGCCCTCTCAAACATTATCTACGTTTAGTAGAAAAGATGCGACTAAACAGGAGTTGCCAAATACTGGTAGTTATTCTCGAGTGGAACGTCAGATAGCTCTCGGTGGATATACTATTTTGGGATTAATTTTAGGATTTACAATTCAACGTAAACGTGAACGCTAAAAGGGATAAAATTTGTCATTTTTATAAGGTTGTTTTAAGAGCCTGAGAACTATTTTGTCTCAGGCTCTTTTTATCCGAAAATTAAGAAATGAGCATATTTCTTTCCTTGTTTAGCGAAATTAGTTATAATATACGGTACAAAGGAATGAATGAATATGTATCGTGTTATAGAAATGTACGGAGATTTTGAACCTTGGTGGTTCTTAGAAGGTTGGGAAGAAGATATTGTAGCAAGTAAGAAATTTGACCAGTATTATGATGCTCTAAAATATTATAAATCACGCTGGTTTGAGCTGGAAAAGAAGAATCCTCTTTATAAGAGTCGGAGTGATTTGATGACTATCTTTTGGAATCCTGCTGATAAACGCTGGTGTGATGAGTGTGATGAGTATTTGCAGCAGTATCATTCTTTGGCACTTTTACAGGATGAGCAAGTCATCCCCGATGAAAAGCTACGTCCAGGCTACGAAAAACAAACAGGTCAAGAAAAACACCGTTCTTGCCGCATGAAATGGAGATAAAAAGTAACTTTTAAAAGTTGCTTTTTATTTTTTTCAATTTTTTGCGAATAGTTAGATAAGGAGGGCGGTATGGTACAAGAAATTGCACAGAAAATTATTGCTACTGCGAAAGAAAAGAAGGCTCAGGATATCTATTTCATTCCCAAGGAAAAGTCCTACGAGCTTCACATGCGGGTTGGAGACGAGCGGTGTCTCGTTGACTCCTATGAGTTTGATGTTTTAGCTACTGTGATTAGTCATTTTAAGTTTGTAGCGGGTATGAATGTAGGGGAGAAGAGACGTAGTCAGCTGGGTTCTTGCGACTATCAGCATGGGGAGAAGGTGTCTTCTCTGCGTTTGTCTACCGTAGGAGATTATCGGGGACATGAGAGTTTGGTCATTCGTTTGTTGCATGATGAGGAGCAGGAGCTGCATTTCTGGTTTCAGGATATGAACGAACTGGGTGAGCAGTACAGGCAACGGGGCCTCTATCTCTTTGCTGGGCCAGTCGGCAGTGGCAAGACGACTCTGATGCATGAATTAGCCAAGTCTCTGTTTATGGGGCAACAGGTCATGTCCATTGAAGATCCTGTCGAGATCAAGCAGGAAGACATGCTCCAGTTGCAGTTAAATGAAGCGATTGGATTGACCTATGAAAATCTGATCAAACTGTCTCTCCGGCATCGTCCGGACCTCTTGATTATTGGTGAAATTCGGGATAGCGAGACAGCGCGTGCAGTGGTCAGAGCCAGTTTGACAGGGGCGACAGTTTTTTCAACCATTCATGCCAAGAGTATCCGAGGTGTTTATGAACGCCTTCTGGAGTTGGGTGTGACGGAGGAGGAATTAGCAGTTGTTCTGCAAGGAGTCTGCTACCAGAGATTAATCGGGGGAGGAGGAATCGTTGACTTTGCAAACAAAGACTATCAAGAACACCAGCCAACTAACTGGAATGAGCAGATTGACCAGCTTCTTAAAGATGGACATATCACAAGTCTTCAGGCTGAAACGGAAAAAATTAGCTACAGCTAAGCAGAAGAAAATCATCACCTTGTTTAACAACCTCTTCTCCAGTGGCTTTCATTTGGTGGAAATTATTTCTTTCTTGAGCAGAAGTGCCCTGCTGGAAAAGGACTATGTGGCCCAGATGCACCAAGGCTTGGCTCAGGGGAAATCATTCTCAGAAATGATGAACAGCTTGGGCTTTTCAAGTGCTATTGTGACCCAGTTATCTCTAGCTGAAGTTCATGGAAATCTTCACCTGAGTCTGGGGAAGATAGAAGAATATCTGGATAATTTGTCCAAGGTCAAGAAAAAGTTAATCGAAGTAGCGACCTATCCTTTGATTTTGCTGGGATTTCTCCTGCTAATTATATTGGGGCTCAGGAATTATTTGCTCCCCCAACTGGACAGTAGCAATATCGCTACCCAAATCATTGGCAATCTGCCACAAATTTTTCTGAGGTTAGTGTTGGTTTGCTCTCTGTCTCTACTTTTAGCCCTCACTTTCTACAAAAGAAGTTCCAAGATGCGGGTTTTCTCGATGTTAGCACGGATTCCCTTTCTAGGAATCTTTATCCAGACCTATCTGACGGCCTATTACGCGCGTGAATGGGGCAATATGATTTCACAGGGGATGGAGCTGATGCAGATTTTTCAGATCATGCAGGAGCAGGGTTCTCAGCTCTTTAAAGAAATCGGTCAAGATTTGGCTCAAGCCCTGCAAAATGGCCGCGAATTTTCTCAAACCATAGCGACCTATCCTTTCTTTAAAAAGGAGTTGAGTCTCATCATCGAGTATGGAGAAGTCAAGTCCAAGCTGGGGAGTGAGTTGGAAATCTATGCTGAAAAAACTTGGGAAGTCTTTTTTACCCGAGTTAATCGTACCATGAACTTAGTACAGCCACTGGTTTTTATCTTTGTGGCCCTGATTATCGTTTTACTTTATGCGGCAATGCTTATGCCCATGTATCAAAATATGGAGGTAAATTTTTAAAATGAAAAAACTCATGACAAATTTAAAAAAAGCCAAGGTTAAAGCTTTCACTTTGGTAGAAATGCTAGTCGTCCTTTTAATCATCAGCGTTCTTCTCTTGCTCTTTGTGCCCAATTTGACCAAGCAAAAGGATGCCGTAGATGATAAAGGAAAAGCTGCTGTTGTCAAGGTCGTAGAAAGCCAGGCAGAGCTTTATCGTTTAGATAAAAATGATGACGCCAGCCTCAGCAAATTACAAGCGGACGGTCGTATCACAGCTGAGCAAGCCAAAGCTTATAAAGACTACCATGCAAAACAAAAAACAAGTCAAACTGTTGCAGATTAAGGCCTTTACTATGCTTGAAAGTCTCTTAGTTTTGGGACTTGTGAGTATCCTTGCCTTGGGCTTGTCCGGTTCTGTTCAGTCCAGTTTTGCAGCGGTAGAAGAGCAGATTTTCTTTATGGAGTTTGAAGAACTCTACCGGGAAACGCAAAAACGCAGTGTGGCCAGTCAGCAAAAGACCAGTCTAAACTTAGATGGGCAAACGATCAGCAATGGCAGTCAAAACTTGACCGTTCCTAAAGGAATTCAGGCACCCTCAGGACAAAGCATTATATTTGATCGAGCTGGGGGCAATTCGTCCCTGGCTAAGGTTGAATTTCAGACTAGCAAAGGAGCGATTCGCTATCAATTATATCTAGGAAATGGAAAAATTAAACGCATTAAGGAAACAAAAAATTAAGGCAGTGATTTTACTGGAAGCGGTAGTTGCTCTAGCCGTTTTTGCCAGCATTGCGACCCTTCTTTTGGGACAAATCCAGAAAAATAGGCAGGAAGAGGCAGAAATCTTGCAAAAGGAAGAAGCCTTGCGTGTGGCGAAGATGGCTCTGCAAACAGGGCAAAATCAAGTAAACATAAACGGAGTGGAGATTCAGGTGTTTTCTAGTGAAAAGGGATTGGAGGTCTACCATGGTTCAGAGAAGTTACTCGACCTTAAAGAGCAGTAAGGTAAGAGCGTTCACTCTTTTAGAATCCCTGATTGCCCTTATTGTCATCAGCGGGGGTTTGCTCCTCTTTCAGGCTATGAGTCAGCTCCTCATTTCAGAAGTTCGTTACCAGCAGCAAAGCGAGCAAAAGGAGTGGCTCTTGTTTGTGGATCAACTGGAGGCAGAGTTAGAGCGTTCGCAGTTTGAAAAGGTGGAAGGCAATCACCTCTATGTGAAGCAAGATGGCAAGGATATCGCTATGGGCAAGTCCAAATCAGATGATTTTCGGAAAACCGATAGCAGTGGACGGGGTTACCAGCCAATGGTTTATGGACTCAAATCAGCTCAAATTACAGAGGAAAATCAATTGGTTCGCTTTCGTTTCCAATTTCAACAGGGTTTAGAAAGGGAGTTCATCTATCGTGTGGAAAAAGCAAAAAGTTAAGGCAGGCGTTCTTTTATATGCAGTCACCATGGCAGCCATTTTTAGCCTTTTGTTGCAGTTTTATTTAAATCGGCAAGTAGTCCATCACAAAGACTTTGCCCTAAACAAAGAAAAGTTGGCAGCTTTTGCCATGGCCAAGCGAAGTAAAGATAAGGTTGAACAAGAAAGTGGGGAACGAGTCTTTAACTTAGGAAAAGTTACTTATCAAAATACCAAAACAGGTTTTGCAACAAGTGTTCGAATGAATAAGAGCAACTATGAATTTCTCTTTCCTTCGATGAAACCCAAGGAAAAGAAAACGGATAAAAAGGAAGAGGTAGCGATTGATTCAAGCAATCAAGCAGGGAAGAAAAAATCAGAAGAAAAGCCTGAAAAGAAAGCCAATTCCTAGGCAATTCAACTTCTTTGTGTTACACTAAAAGCATGAAACACGATTTTAATCACAAAGCAGAAACCTTTGATTCGCCCAAAAATATCTTTCTTGCAAACTTGGTTTGTCAGGCAGTTGAAAAACAGATTGATTTTCTATCAGACAAGAAAATACTGGATTTCGGTGGTGGGACGGGTCTAGTAGCTTTGCCCCTGGCCAAGCAGGCTAAGTCTGTTACCCTTGTAGACATCTCGGAGAAAATGCTGGAGCAAGCCCGTTTGAAAACAGAAGAGCAAGAAATCAGGAATCTTCGACTTTTGGAGCAGGATTTACTGGCAAATCCCTTGGAGCAACAATTTGACCTGATTGTTGTCAGTCGGGTTCTTCATCATATGCCTGATCTAGATGCGACTCTTGCTATGTTTCACCATCACCTTAGGGAGAATGGACAGGTACTCATTGCTGATTTTGTCAAGACAGATACCAACCACCACGGCTTTGAATTGGCTGAACTGGAAACCAAGCTAACCCAGTTTGGTTTTTCGAGCATTGACAGTCAGATTCTTTACAGTGCTGAAGATCTTTTCCTAGGAAATTACGCAGAGCTCTTTTTAACTGTAGCCCAAAAATCACTCGCTCACTAAAGCAGTGATTTTTTCTCTTCAGATGGAAAAAATAGGGGAATTTTGATAAGATAGGAATATGGATTTTGAAAAAATAGAACAAGCTTATACGTATTTACTAGAGAATGTCCAAGTCATCCAAAGTGATTTGGCGACCAACTTTTATGACGCCTTGGTAGAACAAAACAGCATTTATCTGGATGGCGAGACAGAGCTAGGGCAGGTCAAGGAAAACAATCAAGCCCTTAAGCGCTTAGCCCTTCGCAAGGAAGAGTGGCTCAAGACCTACCAGTTTCTCTTGATGAAGGCAGGGCAAACGGAGCCTTTGCAGGCCAATCACCAGTTTACGCCGGATGCCATTGCCCTCCTCTTGGTACTTATTGTGGAAGAGTTGCTGGATCAAGAGGAAATTAGCATCCTCGAAATGGGTTCTGGCATGGGGATTCTGGGGGCTACCTTCTTGACTTCTCTTGCTAAAAAAGTGGATTACTTGGGAGTCGAAGTGGATGATTTGCTAATTGATCTGGCGGCTAGTATGGCAGATGTGATCGGTTTGCAGGCAGGTTTTGTTCAAGGTGATGCCGTTCGCCCGCAAATGCTTAAAGAAAGCGATGTGGTTATCAGTGACTTACCTGTCGGTTATTACCCAGATGACGCTATCGCTTCACGCTATCATGTAGCTTCTAGCCAAGAACATACCTATGCCCACCATTTGCTGATGGAGCAAGGTCTCAAGTACCTTAAGTCAGATGGCTATGCTATTTTTCTAGCTCCGAGTGATTTATTGACCAGTCCTCAAAGTGACTTATTAAAAGGGTGGCTCAAAGACGAAGTCAGTCTTGCTACCATCATCACTCTGCCAGAGGATATTTTCTCAACGGCCAGTCAGGCTAAGAGTGTTTTCGTTTTACAAAAGAAAAGAGACAAGGAAACAGAACCTTTTGTCTATCCTCTAACAAGTCTGCAAGATCCGTCAGTATTGTTGACCTTTAAAGAAAATTTTCAAAATTGGAGCAAAGGTACTGAAATATAAAAGAGATTTTGTTATAATAGATGAAAACGCTTAAAAAGAGGTATCATCTTATGACAAAAACAATTGCAATCAATGCAGGAAGCTCAAGCTTGAAATGGCAACTTTATCAAATGCCTGAAGAGAAAGTTTTGGCTAAAGGCTTGATTGAACGTATTGGATTGAAAGATTCAATTTCAACAGTAAAATTTGACGGTCGTTCGGAGCAACAAATTCTTGATATTGAAGATCATACACAAGCCGTTAAAATTTTATTGGATGACTTGATTCGTTTTGACATTATCAAAGGGTACGACGAAATTACAGGTGTCGGCCACCGCGTCGTTGCAGGTGGTGAATATTTCAAGGAATCAACAGTTGTTGAGGGAGATGTGTTAGAAAAAGTTGAGGAATTGGGACTGTTGGCTCCTCTTCACAATCCAGCTAACGCAGCTGGAATTCGCGCATTTAAGGAATTGCTTCCAGATATTACCAGTGTTGTTGTATTTGATACTTCATTCCACACAACCATGCCAGAGAAGGCTTATCGCTATCCTCTACCAACTAAATACTACACAGACAACAAGGTTCGTAAATACGGAGCCCACGGGACAAGTCACCAGTTTGTCGCAGGAGAAGCAGCGAAACTTTTGGGCCGTCCTCTAGAAGATTTGAAATTGATTACCTGCCATATTGGTAACGGGGCTTCTATCACAGCTGTTAAGGGTGGGAAGTCTGTGGATACTTCTATGGGATTCACACCACTCGGCGGTGTGATGATGGGAACTCGTACAGGAGATATTGACCCTGCTATCATCCCTTATCTCATGCAATATACAGAGGATTTCAATACCCCAGAAGATATTAGTCGCGTTCTTAATCGTGAATCAGGGCTCATGGGAGTTTCTGGTCAGTCAAGCGATATGCGTGATGTGATTGCTGCCATGGAAGCAGGAGACCATGATGCGACTTTAGCTTATGAAATGTATGTTGATCGTATCCAAAAACATATCGGCCAATACCTTGCAGTCCTAAATGGAGCAGATGCGATTATCTTCACAGCAGGTATCGGTGAAAATGCAGCTTTGGTTCGTGAGGATGTCATTTCAGGTATCTCTTGGTTTGGTTGTGATGTGGATCCAGAAAAGAACGTCTTTGGCGTAACGGGAGACATCTCAACTGACGCAGCGAAAATCCGTGTCTTGGTTATTCCAACAGATGAAGAATTGGTGATTGCACGCGATGTTGAACGCTTGAAAAAATAAGTAAATACACATAAAATTTGATTGTGAAAAGAAGTTGGGAAAGAGATTTTCCAGCTTTTTTTCTGTAGAAAATGTCTAAAACCTTGCTGTTATTGGCTTTTTCAAAAAATATGGTATAATAGTAGTAATTTAATAGATGGAGTTGAGTTTTGAAGAAAAGCTTTCGTGTAAAAAGAGAGAAAGATTTTAAGGCGATTTTCAAGGACGGAACAAGTTTTGCCAATCGAAAATTTGTTGTCTACCAATTGGAAAATCAGCAAAACCATTTTCGAGTAGGACTGTCCGTCAGCAAAAAGCTGGGGAATGCAGTTACCAGAAATCAAATTAAAAGACGAATCCGGCACATTCTACAAAGTGTAAAAGGGAGTTTAGTAGAGCATGTTGATTTTGTTGTGATTGCCCGAAAAGGGGTGGAAACCTTGGAATATGCAGAGATGGAGAAAAACCTACTCCACGTATTAAAGTTATCAAAGATTTACCAGGAAGGAAATGGGAGTGAAAAAGAAACTACAGTTGACTAGTTTGTTGGGCTTGTCCTTGTTTATCATGACAGCCTGTGCAACAAATGGTACAGCTAGCGATATAACAGCAGATTCGACAGACTTTTGGAGCAAATTCGTCTATTTTTTTGCTGAAATTATCCGCTTTTTGTCCTTTGACATTAGTATCGGAGTGGGGATTATCCTCTTCACGATTTTGATCCGGACGATTTTATTGCCGGTCTTTCAGACACAGATGGTTGCCTCTAGAAAAATGCAAGAGGCTCAACCACGCATCAAGGCTTTGCGAGAGCAATATCCGGGTCGTGATATGGAAAGTAGAACCAAGCTAGACCAGGAGATGCGTAAGGTTTATAAAGAGTTAGGGATCAAACATTCCTCCTCTCTCTGGCCGATTTTGATACAAATGCCGGTTCTCTTGGCACTCTTTCAAGCCTTGAGTCGAGTAGACTTTTTGAAAACAGGTCACTTTTTATGGATTAATTTGGGAGGAGTAGATACAAGTTTTGTCCTTCCGATTTTGGCGGCAGTCTTTACCTTCTTGAGTAGCTGGTTATCGAATAAAGCTTTGTCTGAAAAAAGTGGAGCTACGACAGGGATGATGTATGGTATGCCCGTATTGATCTTTGTTTTTGCCATCTCCGCCCCAAGTGGTGTAGCCTTGTACTGGGCCGTATCCAATGCTTACCAAGTTCTGCAAACCTATTTCTTGAACAATCCTTTCAAGATCATTGCTGAAAGAGAAGCAGTGGTGCAAGCAGAAAAAGATTTAGAAGGCAAGAAGAGAAGAGCCTTGAAAAAAGCACAGAAAAAGAAAAAATAAGGAGGAATCTGGTAATGGTATTATTTACAGGTTCAACGGTTGAAGAAGCAATCCAAAAAGGATTGAAAGAATTAGACATTCCAAGAATGAAGGCCCACATCAAGGTCGTTTCGAAAGAGAAAAAAGGATTCTTAGGCTTGTTTGGTAAGAAGCCAGCTCAAGTTGATATCGAAGCCATTAGTGAAACGACAGTAATCAAAGCCAATCAGCAGGCCATTAAAGGGGTTCCAAAAGAAGTCAATGAAAAAAATGAACCCGTGAAAACAGTCAGTGAAGCAACTGTTGATTTGGGGCATGTAGTTGAAGCGATTAAGAAGATTGAAGAAGAAGGTCAAGGTGTTTCTGAAGAGGTCAAGGCTGAAATCTTGAAAAATGAAAAGCACGCCAGCACGATTTTGGAAGAAACAGGCCATATTTCAATTTTAAATGAATTGGAACCAGAGGGTACTACCGAGGAAGTGGGCTCTGCTCCAGAAAAAGAAACTGAAACGCAGGAAGCAACAAGCCAATCTTTGGAAGATTTAGGTTTGAAAGTAGAACCAAGTTATGACATCGAACAAGTGGCAACTGAAGTAGCTAACTACGTTCAAACCATTGTAGATGATATGGATGTTGAAGGGACGATTTCAAACGAATACAATCGCCGCACCATCAATCTTCAAATTGACACTAATGAACCAGGTCGTATTATCGGCTACCACGGAAAAGTCTTGAAAGCTCTTCAGTTGTTAGCGCAAAATTATCTTTACAATCGCTATTCAAGAACCTTCTACATCACGATCAATGTCAATGATTATGTTGAACACCGTGCAGAAGTTTTGCAAACTTACGCTCAAAAATTGGCGACTCGCGTTTTAGAGGAAGGGCGTAGCCAACAAACTGATCCAATGTCAAATAGCGAACGCAAGATTATCCATCGCATTATTTCACGCATGGATGGCGTGACGAGTTACTCTGAAGGTGACGAGCCAAATCGCTATGTTGTCGTAGATGCAGAATAAGCAAAGGAAAATCAGGTTCATCCTGATTTTTTGCTAGGAAAGGAAAGATTCAGATATGCTGAAAGCAGTTAGAGAATATCTATCATTTGCAGGGGTCCAGTACCGCAATCCTGATAAAGCTGGTGATGAAAGAGAAAAGATGTTGGACTTGCGACAAAAAGGTCAAGAGGCCCGGAAGTCTTTTACAGAACTGGCTAAAACTTTTCAAGCTAATCATCCAGAATGGCAACTGCAACAGACTAGTCAGTGGATGAACCAAGCGCAGCGTTTGCGACCGCATTTCTGGGCCTATCTACAGAGAGACGGACAAGTGACAGAACCTATGATGGCTCTTCGTTTGTATGGAACACCTGCTGACTTTGGGATTTCTTTGGAAGTCAGTTTCATCGAGCGCAAGAAAGACGAACAGACCTTAGACAAGCAAGCCAAGGTTTTAGATCTTCCAGTGGTAGAAGGAATTTATTATCTAGTCTACTCAAATGGGGAAAGTCATAAGGTGGAGGCTACTGAGGAGAATCGTCGTACTTTACGCGAGAAGGCGAGAAGTCAGGAAGTCCGTAAAGTTTTGGTCAAGTCAGATGTTTCCCTCATTGAGAATCAGTCAGTAGAAGCGATATTGGAGAAGCTAGAAGCGGCTTATACTCGCTTGCTCCCGTACTATGAGGTGACGAGGGAATAGACAAATCAAATGTGTTAGATGAACGCAAATTGTTTTATTGCTATTCTATGCATTTTTTCATATAATAGTAAAATAGGATGTGTGATTCATTAATCACCTCAAAGAGAAAGGAAATTCTATGTCAAATCTATCTGTTAATGCAATTCGTTTTCTAGGTATTGACGCCATCAACAAAGCAAACTCAGGTCACCCAGGGGTGGTTATGGGGGCTGCTCCTATGGCCTATAGCCTCTTTACAAAGCAACTTCGTATCAATCCAGCTCAACCAAACTGGATCAACCGCGATCGCTTTATTCTTTCGGCAGGACACGGCTCTATGCTTCTTTATGCCCTTCTTCACCTTTCTGGTTTTGAAGATGTTAGCATGGAAGAAGTCAAGAACTTCCGCCAATGGGGTTCCAAAACACCAGGTCACCCAGAGTTTGGTCATACAGCAGGGGTTGACGCTACAACTGGTCCTCTAGGACAAGGGATTTCTACTGCTACTGGTTTTGCCCAAGCAGAACGTTTCCTTGCAGCCAAATATAACCGCGAAGGCTTCAATATCTTTGACCACTATACTTATGTGATCTGTGGAGACGGAGATTTGATGGAAGGTGTCTCAAGTGAGGCGGCTTCATATGCAGGCTTGCAAAAACTTGACAAGTTGGTGGTTCTTTATGATTCAAATGACATCAACTTGGATGGTGAAACAAAGGATTCCTTTACTGAAAGTGTTCGTGAGCGCTACAATGCCTACGGTTGGCATACAGCCTTGGTTGAAGATGGAACAGACTTGGAAGCAATCCATGCCGCTATCGAAGCAGCTAAAGCTTCAGGCAAGCCATCTTTGATTGAAGTGAAGACTGTGATTGGATACGGTTCTCCAAACAAACAAGGAACTAATGCGGTACACGGTGCTCCTCTTGGAGCAGATGAAACTGCGGCTACTCGTCAAGCCCTCGGTTGGGACTATGAACCATTTGAAATCCCAGCTGAAGTATATGCTGATTTCAAGGAAAATGTTGCAGACCGTGGCGCATCAGCTTATCAAGCTTGGACTAAATTAGTTGCAGATTATAAAGAAGCGCATCCAGAACTGGCTGCAGAAGTAGAAGCCATCATCGACGGTCGTGATCCAGTTGAAGTGACTCCAGCAGACTTCCCAGCCTTAGAAAATGGATTTTCTCAAGCAACTCGCAACTCAAGTCAAGATGCTTTGAACGTTGTCGCTGCCAAGTTGCCAACTTTCCTAGGTGGATCAGCTGACCTCGCTCACTCAAACATGACTTATATCAAGACTGATGGACTTCAAGACGACGCTAATCGCTTGAACCGCAACATTCAGTTTGGTGTTCGTGAATTTGCAATGGGAACGATCTTGAACGGAATGGCCCTTCACGGTGGACTTCGTGTATACGGTGGTACTTTCTTTGTCTTCTCTGACTATGTGAAAGCAGCTGTCCGCTTGTCAGCCTTGCAAGGACTTCCAGTGACTTATGTCTTTACCCACGATTCAATCGCAGTTGGGGAAGATGGTCCAACGCACGAACCAGTTGAACACCTAGCAGGTCTTCGTGCTATGCCCAATCTCAATGTTTTCCGCCCAGCAGATGCGCGTGAAACTCAAGCAGCTTGGTACCTTGCCGTGACAAGCGAAAAAACACCAACTGCCCTTGTCTTGACACGTCAAAACTTGACTGTCGAAGAGGGAACAGACTTTGATAAAGTTGCAAAAGGTGCCTATGTTGTCTATGAAAATGCAGCAGACTTTGATACAATTTTGATTGCAACAGGTTCAGAGGTGAATTTGGCGGTCGCAGCTGCCAAAGAATTGGCTAGCCAAGGTGCAAAAGTCCGTGTAGTCAGCATGCCATCAACAGATGTCTTTGACGCACAAGATGCAGCTTACAAGGAAGAAATCCTTCCAAATGCAGTTCGCCGTCGTGTTGCAGTCGAAATGGGTGCAACTCAAAACTGGTACAAGTATGTTGGTCTTGATGGTGCCGTTCTCGGTATTGATACCTTCGGAGCATCTGCTCCAGCACCAAAAGTATTGGCAGAGTACGGATTTACAGTTGAAAATCTAGTCAAAGTCGTTCAAAACTTGAAATAATCACAAAAATCAGAGTGAAAACTCTGATTTTTTATAACCATAAAAACAAGGCACAATCTTGTAAAAGTAGCTGAAATTTGATATAGTAGTCCTATGTAAAATACAAAGGAGAAAATACTATGGAAAATATTAGTCCAAATTTAACATTTGTGATCATGCTTGTAGGTATGTTTGCCTTGATGTTCTTTATGCAACGTTCTCAAAAGAAACAAGCACAAAAGCGTATGGAAAGCTTGAACAAGCTTCAAAAAGGATATGAAGTCATTACAATTGGTGGGCTTTACGGAACAGTGGATGAAGTAGATACTGAGAAAGGTACAATCGTACTGGATGTAGATGGCGTTTATTTGACCTTTGAATTGGCTGCTATCAAGACTGTTTTGCCACTCAAAGAAGCTGTGACACCAGAAGGAACAGTTGTTGACGAAGGCGGAGCAATCGAAGAATAAAACGGGACCTGTCACTCCCGTTTTTCTATGAGACAAGAGGAAAAGGGATGAAAAAAATAGTATTTGTTTGCTTAGGAAATATTTGCCGAAGTCCCATGGCAGAGTTTGTGATGAAGTCCATGACGAACGCTTACCAAGTCGAGAGTCGTGCAACGTCATCATGGGAACATGGCAATCCGATTCATAAGGGAACGCAAGGAATTTTCCAGCAATATCAGATCCCGTATGACAAAGATAAAACATCGCTTCAGATTGGCAGAGAAGACTTTGAATCGTTTGATTACATTATCGGTATGGATGCTTCAAACGTTTCAGATCTGCGTCACATGTGTCCTCAGGAACTACAATACAAAATTTACTCTTTTGCATCTGAAAGTGTCCCAGATCCTTGGTATACAGGAGATTTTGAGGAAACCTATACTCGTATCACAAGTGGATGTCAAAGCTGGCTAGATCGATTAGAAAATGAGAGTGACAATGGAAAAGCTTAAACAATTTTATGAGAAGTGTAGAGTTTACCTAATTCGTCCTAGGTTAGAGCTCATTGCAGTGGTCGTAATGGTACTCTGTGCTCTTTCGGTATTTCTGCTAAATACGCCTAAAAAAGGTGTCTTGACACTTGATGGTGGAGCTCTTGTTTATGATGGCACCTTGGTACGAGGGAAAATGAATGGCCAAGGAACCCTGACCTTTGAAAATGGAGACCAATATACAGGTGATTTCAATAATGGAGCCTTTAATGGAAAAGGGACTTTCCAATCAAAAGATGGCTGGAAATACGAAGGTGATTTTGTAAATGGCCAGGCTGAAGGTCAAGGGAAGTTGACGACAGAGCAAGAAGTTGTTTATGAAGGGACCTTTAAACAAGGCGTTTTTCAGCAAAAACAGTAGTCTCCAAGTTAGGAGACTATTTTTCAAAATCAAGGAGAAAGCGCTTTCTTATCCTGAATTCGATAACTAACTATCAACTAGAAAAACTTTGTGAAATAAAAAAATTTTTTCCATAATTTCACAATCGTCCAGACAAAACTCTATTGCATAGCCATATTGAGAAAAAAATCACAAACTTAGAAAAATTCTTTGTGAAATACTTATGAAACTGTTTACAAAGCATAAAAAAAGAGTTATAATAAACTTGTGAAAAAATTAACAAAGGATAACATCCTTAAAGGCTATGGAGGATAATATGGCTGATAAAAAAACAGTAACACCAGAGGAAAAACAACTTGCTGCTGAAAAGCATGTCGATGGTCTCGTGAAAAAAGCCTTGGTTGCGCTTGACGAAATGCGCAAGTTGAACCAAGAGCAAGTTGACTATATCGTGGCAAAAGCTTCGGTTGCAGCACTTGACGCACACGGTATCCTTGCACAACATGCAGTTGAAGAAACTGGTCGTGGGGTATTTGAAGATAAGGCAACAAAAAACCTATTTGCCTGTGAACACGTAGTGAACAATATGCGTGGAGTTAAAACAGTTGGAGTTATTGAAGATGATCCAATTACAGGTTTGACAAAGATTGCGGAGCCTGTAGGGGTAATCTGTGGTGTCACTCCGACAACAAACCCAACTTCAACAGCGATTTTCAAATCCTTGATTGCTTTGAAGACACGCAACCCAATCGTTTTCGCTTTCCATCCATCAGCTCAAGAGTCTTCTGCTCACGCAGCACAAATCGTTCGCGATGCAGCGATTGCAGCTGGTGCTCCTGAAAACTGTGTTCAATGGATTACAAAGCCATCTATGGAAGCAACTGGAGCGCTAATGAACCACGAAGGTGTTGCAACTATTCTTGCAACTGGTGGGAATGCTATGGTTAAAGCTGCATACTCATGTGGAAAACCAGCTCTTGGGGTAGGTGCCGGAAACGTTCCTGCCTATGTAGAAAAATCTGCTGACCTTCGTCAAGCTGCTCATGACATCGTTATGTCTAAATCATTTGATAATGGGATGGTCTGCGCATCAGAACAAGCTGTTATCATTGATAAAGAAGTGTATGACGAATTTGTAGAAGAATTCAAATCATATCACACTTACTTTGTAAACAAGAAAGAAAAAGCGCTTCTTGAAGAATTCTGTTTCGGAGTGAAAGCAAACAGCAAAAACTGTGCTGGTGCTAAACTAAATGCAAACATTGTTGGTAAACCAGCAGCATGGATTGCAGAACAAGCAGGATTCAGCGTTCCAGAAGGAACAAACATCTTGGCTGCAGAATGTGCAGAAGTAGGACCGAAAGAACCATTGACTCGTGAAAAATTGTCACCAGTTATCGCTGTCCTAAAAGCTGAAGATACAGAAGACGGTCTTACAAAAGCTCGTCAAATGGTTGAGTTTAACGGACTTGGTCACTCAGCAGCCATCCATACAAAAGACGAAGCTCTTGCTAAACGCTTTGGTACAGAAATCAAAGCAATGCGTATTATCTGGAACTCTCCATCTACTTTCGGTGGTATCGGTGACGTATACAATGCCTTCATTCCATCATTGACACTTGGATGTGGTTCATATGGACACAACTCAGTCGGTGATAACGTGAGTGCGATCAACCTTCTAAACATCAAGAAAGTAGGGAAACGTAGAAATAATATGCAATGGTTTAAAGTTCCTTCAAAAATTTACTTCGAACGCAACTCTATCCAATACCTTCAAACATGTGAAGATATTGAGCGCGTTCTGATTGTTACAGACAAATCTATCGAAAAACTTGGCTTTGTTCAACGTGTTATTGATCAATTGAACGCACGTAGCAACCGTGTAACTATTCAAGTCTTCTCAGATGTTGAACCAGATCCAGATATCACAACTGTAGAACGTGGTGCTGAAGTGATGAAAGCATTTGAACCAGATACAATTATCGCTCTTGGTGGTGGTTCTCCAATGGACGCTGCGAAAGTGATGTGGCTCTTCTACGAACAACCAGAAATCGACTTCCGTGACTTGGTTCAAAAATTCATGGATATCCGTAAACGTGCCTTCCGCTTCCCATCACTTGGTAAGAAAGCGAAGTACATCGGTATCCCAACAACTTCAGGTACAGGTTCAGAAGTAACACCATTTGCCGTTATCTCTGACAAGAAAAACAACCGCAAATACCCATTGGCTGACTACTCATTGACACCAACGATTGCGATTGTTGACCCTGCTTTGGTTGAATCAGTTCCAGACTTTATCGCTGCTGATACAGGTATGGACGTCTTGACACACGCTACTGAAGCCTACACTTCAAACTTCGCTAACGACTACACAGACGGTATTGCGCTTCAAACAATCAAACTTGTCTTTGAATGGTTGGAAAAATCAGTTAAGACAGCTGACCCAGAAGCTCGTGAGAAAATGCACAATGCGTCTACAATGGCTGGTATGGCCTTCGCCAACGCCTTCCTTGGTATGAGCCACTCAATGGCCCACAAGATTGGTGGTGTTCACCATACTGTTCACGGACGTACAAACGCAATCTTGCTTCCATATGTTATCCGTTACAACGGAACTCGTCCATCTAAGACGACTACATGGCCTAAATACAACTACTGGAAAGCTGATGAGAAATTCCAAGACATCGCGAAAATGCTTGGCTTGCCTCACTCAACTCCAGAAGAAGCAGTTGAAGCATACGCTAAAGCTGTTTACGACCTTGGTGTTGCAGTAGGTATCAAGATGAACTTCAAAGATCAAGGAATCGATGAAAAAGCTTGGAAAGACAGCTTGCATGAAATTGCCTTGCTTGCTTATGAAGATCAATGTTCACCTGCTAACCCACGCTTGCCAATGGTTGCTGACATGGAAGAAATCATGGCAGATGCTTACTATGGTTATGCAGAACGTCCAGGACGTCGTAAATAATCGTTTATCAGCCTAGAGACAGGAGTTGTCCTGTCTCTTTTTTTGTACATTTTCTTGAAAAATGGTATAATAAGCGTATATGTTTGTTTGACTATCAAAGTTTTTGTATCGAGCCGAGGGAGAAATGTAAGAAATGAATGATTTAGGGGAAAAGGTACGGCTTCTTAGAGAGGAGAAAGGGCTTAGTCGTCCAGTCTTTTGTGGGGATGAGTCTGAATTATCCGTCCGTCAGTTGGTCCGCATCGAGAAAGGAGAATTTCGTCCTACGATAAAAACGCTAGAATACATTGCAGATAGGCTAGACATCCCATCCTATGTCTTGATGCCAGACTATAAGGAATTACCCAAGCGTTACCAAGAATTAAAATACTTTCTTCTTCGTCATCCTGACTATGGAGACAAAGAGTTGCAGGAACAAAAGGAAGAATATTTTGATGAGATTTTTGAATATTTTTATGATGATTTACCACGCGATGAGAAAGTGCTAGTGGATTGTCTTCAAGCTATAGATGCAGTGAGAGCGACTGGTAATTCCTTGTATGGTGATAGTGTGCTTGAGAATGGTTTACGAGACTTACTATCTAGAGATGTATATAAGGCTGAGGATTTATTGAAATTGAGGCTGTATTTTGTATGTCAGTTAATGGATGGTTTAAATGTAGGTGAGATAAAAGAATCTGAACATAAAAACATTCTTTATTTTCATGATAAACTAAGTTCTCAGGTGGATAAGATAGAGTTCGATTGTTTGGACTTGCTTAGAGATTCCTTGTTAGCATCTTTAACTTGCATAGAGATTATGGGGCTGTTTCATTATTTTAAGAGGGCAGTCGAGACCTTGAATAAAATAGGGCAAAAAACACGAGATTTCCAAAAACAACCGATTGTCTTGATGGTGGAGTGGAAATATTATATTCAGACGGATTATGAAATAGCCAAACAAAAGTATGAAGAAGCAAAAATGATGGCAAGGATGTTTGGTAATGAGCAGTTACTCGTTAGTTTAGATAATGAATGGGTCGAGGATCTAGAAAGATATCGATAAAGAGTTTATAGGAGTGACATTTCTGTCATTGGAGGAATGTCGCTTTTTTGTTACAATGGATTCTAAAAAAAGAGAATGGAATTCCTTATTTCTTTTGACTTAGATTTTCTTAAATATAATTTATATTGGTATTGTTTATTGTAGTTTGTAACGGTACACGATAACACAAGTGATTAAAGGAGATTATAATGTCCATTTTATCCATGAAAAATATTTCAAAATTTTACGCTTTGGACGGCAAACATAAAGAGCAGGCTCTAAGAAATATTAATCTGCAGATTTCTGAAGGGAAAATTACAGCGATTTATGGTCCGTCAGGCTGTGGCAAAACCAGTCTACTGAATATCATCAGTGGTCTTGATAGGGAGTACGAGGGAATTTTAGACTTTAAAGGAGAGTCTCTCAAGGAATTGTCAGAGGTTGAATTGACGCAATTTCGCAAAGACAACATTGGGTTTGTCTTTCAAAACTTCAATCTCATCCCCCATCAATCTGTTTTAGATAATGTTAAGTTACCTCTCTATGTCAAAGATTTATCGGATAAAGAAGTGACAAGAATAGCCCAAGAACAACTTCATAATTTAGGGATGGAGCCTTTTATAGCTAAGAATGTTAAACAGCTCTCTGGTGGACAAAAACAACGTGTAGCCATTGCGCGTGCTCTGGTAAATCAACCAGATATGATTGTAGCTGATGAACCAACTGGATCGCTCGATTCTCAATCTCAGGAGATGGTTTTAGAAGTGTTCAAAAATTTGGCCCAAGCTGGAAAAACAGTACTGATTGTTACTCATAACCCAGAGGTTACTGAATATGCAGATGTGATTATCAAAATGAAGGATGGTGAAGTCGTTGAAGAAGTCAAAAAATAAAGGATTGTCCTTTAAAAACAAATTCAAACTTTCTTTAAGTAACTTTTTGGAAAGAAAGTGGCGTAACTTGCTGATTGCAGTAGCGACCTCGATTGGTTTTGTAGGTGTATTGGTTTCGTTTGGGCTAGGAAATGCCTTAATTTCGATGATTGATGAAAATACCAACGGGGGGAAGCTCCCTTCCCAAGTTCAGATTGCACTGAATTCTAGTGTTGCTGGCAGAGGTTTTCTAAACCAAGATGATAAGAACTATATCACAGATACGATTGGGAAAGAAAATATTAAATATCTAGAGAGTCCTTTTGGTATGACCATGTCAAAGATTAGCATAGACGGACACGAAGTGGATTTTAGCCAAGCCCTGCCTTCTTATGCTCAGGTTGTGAGTTTATATGAAGATACAAGTATTTCTGTTAGTAGCAATGAAAAAGAAAAAGTGCTAGCAGGCTCTCTTTATACGAATGTTAACGAGGAGGGATTGACGATTCCGATGAGTTTGCTCAAAAATTGGAATGAACAAACAGGGAAAAATCTGACAGCTAGTGATGTTATTGGCAAGCCAGTCTCAGCAACCATTGTAGAAAATGCTGCTGAAGGCAGCAAGTTGGCAGGTTTTCAAACTCATATTGTGCGTGTCATCAATGACGAAGATGATGCAGAAGATAGCAATAGTTTCATGGCTTCCAACCAGATGGAAACGATCTTAAAAGAAGCTGAATTTACAAAGACTGTATCCTATTTTATTCTGGAACTTAAAGATCCTTCTCGTACGAAAACAGTAATAGAAGAATTGCAGAAAAATAAGAAGTATACAGTTCTTTCTCAACAGGCCGTTCTTGATATTGTGATTACCTTTATTCGTGTCATTCAGGGATTACTCATTGTGCTTTCTTCACAAGCGATTGTGGTGGCAGCAGTTATGATAGGCATCATCATTTACATCAATATCATGCAACGTTCTAAGGAAATTGGTGTCATGAAGGCAGTTGGCTATCAAAATAGAGATGTGAAAGGAATCTTTATCTATGAAGCTCTTTGGATTGTAGGGATCGCCTTACTAATAGCCTTTATCATTGCTCAAGGATTAGGAAGTCTAGCGAATATTACTGTCCACCATTTCTATCCGTCTATCTCTAAAGTTTTTGAATTAAATCTTCTCTCCGTTTCAGGAACTATTATTTTTGCTTTGTTTCTTGGCTATATTTCAGCCTACTTCCCAGCACGTAAGATTAGTAAAATGGATCCAGTGGAATCCTTACGCTATGAGTAGGGAAAGAAGTTTATCAAAAAGAAACTGACAGAGAAAATCAACGCCCGTACTTGCAATTAAACTCAAATAGTTATATAATAGGTTTGTTGAAAGGTGATTTGTAGTGATTCAAGTTACTCTTTTCACAATAAAATTTTCATGATTTTCATAAGGAGGAAATCACTAATGGTAGTTAAAGTTGGTATTAACGGTTTCGGACGTATCGGTCGTCTTGCTTTCCGCCGTATCCAAAACGTAGAAGGTGTTGAAGTTACTCGCATCAACGACCTTACAGATCCAGTTATGCTTGCACACTTGTTGAAATACGACACAACTCAAGGTCGTTTCGACGGTACTGTAGAAGTTAAAGAAGGTGGATTCGAAGTTAACGGTAAATTCGTTAAAGTTTCTGCTGAACGTGATCCAGAACAAATCGACTGGGCTACTGACGGTGTAGAAATCGTTCTTGAAGCAACTGGTTTCTTCGCTAAGAAAGATGCAGCTGAAAAACACCTTAAAGGTGGAGCTAAGAAAGTTGTTATCACTGCTCCTGGTGGAAACGACGTTAAAACAGTTGTATTTAACACTAACCACGACGTTCTTGACGGTACTGAAACAGTTATCTCAGGTGCTTCATGTACTACAAACTGCTTGGCTCCAATGGCTAAAGCTCTTCAAGATAACTTCGGTGTTGTAGAAGGATTGATGACTACTATCCACGCTTACACTGGTGACCAAATGATCCTTGACGGACCACACCGTGGTGGTGACCTTCGCCGTGCTCGCGCTGGTGCTGCAAACATCGTTCCTAACTCAACTGGTGCTGCTAAAGCTATCGGTCTTGTAATCCCAGAATTGAACGGTAAACTTGACGGATCTGCACAACGCGTTCCAACTCCAACTGGATCAGTTACTGAATTGGTAGCAGTTCTTGAAAAGAACGTTACTGTTGATGAAGTAAACGCAGCTATGAAAGCAGCTTCAAACGAATCATACGGTTACACAGAAGATCCAATCGTATCTTCAGATATCGTAGGTATGTCTTACGGTTCATTGTTTGACGCAACTCAAACTAAAGTTCTTGATGTTGATGGTAAACAATTGGTTAAAGTTGTATCATGGTACGACAACGAAATGTCATACACTGCACAACTTGTACGTACTCTTGAATACTTTGCAAAAATCGCTAAATAATTCTTGAGTCGATAAAAGCAAGGCCTTCTGGTCTTGCTTTTTTGTATAGAAAAATGGATGATAGTGTCATCCATTTTGTTTTAATTCTGTTTCGAAAGTATCTGAGAGGGCAGTAAAACTCAATTGTTCTAAGGTGAGTGGATGAGTAAAGGAAAGTCGGAAGGCATGGAGCATGAGCCTGCTTACTTTTGATCTAGAGTTATAGAGAGGATCGCCCAGAATAGGGTGCTTATGATGAGAGAGGTGAATACGGATTTGATGTGTTCGACCGGTCTTTAGTTTGCAACGGACAAGGGTAGTCTGATTTGGAAATTGCTTTAATCGACTGATATGTGTTTCAGCATATTGTCCATTTTTTGCATCAACTATTCTTTTTCTACGATCGTGGCGATCACGGCCGATTTTATCTCGGAAGATAAGTTCTTTACTCTCTACTCGCCCTTCTATAAGTGCCCAGTACTCGCGAGCGATTTCCTTTTTTTCCAACAAACGATTGAGGATGGGTAAGATAAAAGGATTTTTAGCAAAAAGCACTAAACCGCTTGTTTCCATATCCAGACGATGAACGACATAACAGGTTTGGCCAACGTAGGCAGAGACGTGATTGAGAAGGGCAATTTCACCAGGCTGATTTCCGT
Source organism: bacterium (assembly GCA_905221305.1). Classification (GTDB taxonomy): domain Bacteria; phylum Bacillota; class Bacilli; order Lactobacillales; family Streptococcaceae; genus Streptococcus. Next base: position 4,307 of record CAJNCO010000006.1, on the reverse strand, counting down.
GAGTTTTCATTCCCTCTGGCTTGTTGACGATAATGAGATGTTGGTCTTGATAAACCTCTTGAACGAGGTCTGGGTTGCCCCAAAGGATTTCTTTTTTGGGATAATCTTCCTCGTCAAAAGTCAACTGACAAATATCCCCTGGCTTGACCATCTCGTTCCAGTGAACTTCTTTGTGGTTAATTAAGATGTTCTTCTTTATTCTCAAAAAATGGCGGATTTTTCTAGGAATGAGGAGTTGTTCCTCTAAAAATTGTTTGACCGTCATTTGAGGCAAGGATTCGGGTAATGTAAATGTGAATTGCATACAGATATTGTAACAAAAAAAGCCTTATTTGGATAGGGAGTAGCTAAATTCTTGAGTTCCTATGGTGAAGATGATAAAATAAACGCATGAAATTAGATAGATTATTTGAGAAGTTTCTTTCTCTCTTTAAAAAAGAAACGAATGAATCAGCGGAGTCTGATTCGACAAGCATGCGTCGTTCGCGGAGCGATAGAAAAAAATTGTCCCAAGTAGGTCCAATTCGGAAATTTTGGCGTCGTTATCATCTGACAAAAATCGTCATCATTTTAGGGTTAAGTGCTGGTTTACTGGTAGGAACCTACCTATTTGCGATAGCCAAGTCTACCAATGTCAATGACTTGCAAAATGCCCTGAAAACGCGAACTCTGATTTTTGACCGCGAAGAAAAAGAGGCAGGAGCCTTATCAGGTCAAAAGGGAACCTATGTTGAACTAACAGATATCAGTAAAGACTTGCAGAATGCTGTCGTCGCGACAGAGGACCGTTCCTTTTATAAAAATGATGGGATTAACTACGGTCGTTTCTTTCTAGCCATCCTTACAGCAGGTCGTTCTGGAGGGGGATCCACCATTACTCAACAGTTGGCAAAAAATGCCTACCTTTCTCAGGATCAGACCGTTGAACGGAAGGCCAAGGAGTTTTTCCTTGCCTTAGAGTTGACCAAGAAATACAGCAAGGAGCAAATCCTTACTATGTACCTCAATAACGCCTACTTTGGAAATGGGGTGTGGGGTGTTGAAGATGCAAGTAAGAAATATTTCGGTGTATCGGTTTCGCAACTAACGCTTGATCAGGCGGCCACTCTAGCAGGGATGCTCAAGGGACCAGAATTGTATAATCCATTAAATTCTGTTGAAACTTCGACCAACCGTAGGGATACTGTTTTGCAAAATATGGTTGCAGCGGGCTATATTGATAAAAATCAAGAGACCGAAGCGGCTGGAGTAGATATGGCTTCTCAACTGCAAGATAAGTATGAAGGCAAGGTTTCGGATTATCGTTACCCGTCCTATTTTGATGCAGTTGTCAACGAAGCGGTTTCCAAGTACAATCTCACAGAAGAAGAGATTGTCAACAACGGCTATCGCATCTATACAGAGCTTGACCAAAACTACCAAGCAAACATGCAGGTTATTTACGAAAACACTTCGCTATTTCCAACAGCAGAAGACGGAACGCATGCCGAATCAGGTAGTGTCGCTCTAGAACCCAAGACTGGTGGAGTGCGTGGAGTTGTTGGTCGTGTAGCTGGTGATGACAAACCAGGCTTTCGCAATTTCAACTATGCCACTCAGTCTAAGCGTAGCCCAGGCTCAACCATTAAACCTTTAGTCGTTTATACACCCGCAGTAGAAGCAGGGTGGGCCTTGAACAAGCAACTGGATAATCATACGATGCAGTACAACAGTTATCAAGTAGACAACTATGCAGGTATTAAGACATCTCCAGAAGTACCTATGTATCAGGCCTTGGCGGAATCACTCAACCTGCCAGCTGTTGCGACAGTAAATGAATTAGGTATTGACAAAGCTTTTGACGCTGGGGAGAGATTTGGCCTGAATATGGAAAAAGTTGACCGAGTTCTTGGAGTTGCTCTTGGTGGAGGTGTGGAGACGAATCCTCTCCAGATGGCTCAAGCCTATGCAGCCTTTGCTAATGGGGGTTTAATGCCTGAAGCACATTTCATCACTCGTATTGAAAATGCCAGCGGTCAGGTCATTAAGAGTCATAAAAACTCCCAAAAACGAGTGATTGATAAGTCGGTAGCTGATAAAATGACCAGTATGATGCTAGGAACATTTACCAATGGTACAGGAATTAGTTCGTCACCAGCGGATTACGTTATGGCTGGTAAAACAGGTACGACTGAAGCTGTTTTCAACCCGGAATATACCAGTGACCAGTGGGTGATTGGTTATACTCCAGATGTGGTAATCAGCCACTGGCTCGGCTTCCCAACAACAGATGAGAATCATTATCTAGCAGGTTCGACCTCAAATGGAGCAGCCCATGTCTTTAGAAGTATGGCCAATACCATTTTACCTTACACTACAGGTAGCACTTTTACAGTTGAGAATGCTTATAAACAAAATGGTATTGAACCAGAAAATACGAAAAAGCAGGTTGTTGAAAATGAGACAAACCAGTCTGAGGACCCAATAGGAGATATTCGTAGTCGTGCACAAAATCTTGTAGATGAAGCAGGCCGTGCGATTTCAGAAGCTAAAATAAAAGAAAAAGCCCAGACAATATGGGACTCAATCCTTAATCTATTTCGTTAAGAGGCTTGTCAAAGCCCAGGTTTCTTGTTATAATAGATAAGATGGAGGCGTTATGGCACTAAAAAAAGCAAGCCTAGCTTGTGCAGTTTGTGGTTCAAGGAATTACTCAATCAAAATTAGTGGGAACCCCAAGCCAACACGACTAGAAGTAAATAAATTTTGTAAACATTGTGGGAAATATACGACACATAGAGAAACGAGATAGGAGAGAACGATGGGTTTTATTAAGGATATTTTTAAACTTCTTAAAGAAACAACTTGGCCAACTCGCAAAGAAAGCTGGAGAGATTTTCGCTCTATTATGGAATACACAGCCTTCTTTGTGGTCATCATTTACATTTTTGACCAGTTGATTGTATCAGGTTTGATTCGATTTATTAACATTTTTTAGAAGAAAAGTGGAGAACTTCTGCTAACTTTCTTCTATATATGTATGAAAGGAAATATCATGGATAGTTTTGACAAGGGATGGTTTGTTCTACAAACTTATTCTGGCTATGAAAATAAGGTAAAAGAAAATCTATTGCAACGTGCGCAAACATATAACATGTTGGATAATATTCTACGTGTTGAGATTCCAACACAAACCGTGCAAGTTGAGAAAAATGGAAAGAAAAAGGAAATTGAAGAGAATCGCTTTCCAGGTTATGTCCTTGTAGAAATGGTCATGACAGATGAAGCATGGTTCGTCGTTCGAAACACACCTAACGTAACAGGATTCGTCGGCTCACACGGTAACAGATCAAAACCAACTCCACTTTTGGAACAAGAAATCCGTGATATTCTGGTTTCAATGGGACAAACTGTTCAAGAGTTCGATATTGATGTTGAAGTTGGCCAGACAGTCCGCATCATTGATGGCGCTTTTGCAGACTACACAGGTAAAATTACTGAAATTGATAACAACAAAGTGAAGATGATTATCTCTATGTTTGGTAATGATACGATTGCAGAAGTGAATCTCAACCAAATTGCAGAATTATAACCCCAGAGAGGCTTTGCCTCTCTTTTTATGTGCCGTTGAGGGAGGAAGAAGTATAGAATAGAGGAAGTAGACCCAGGGGCTCGCGCATTTTGCTAAACTAAATGCAGAAAGGAGAGGTCTATGAATCTAAAAGATTTATATGAAGAAAGTAAGGGAATCGTCCATAAGTGTCGCAAAGATTATCATTTGCATCTGTGGGAGAAAGAGGACTGGGACCAGGAAGGCATGTTATGTCTGTATGAGCTGGTGAGTCGTAATCCAGAGTTACTAGAGGGCGAGCGCCATCGACTTTATGTCTGCTTTAAAACAAAGTTTAGAAATCGTATCCTAGATTACATCCGTAAACAGGAAAGCCACAAGCGCCGTTTTGACAAAGAACCCTATGAAGAGGTGAGTGAGATTAGCCATCGTCTAGGAGAAAAAGGACTCAGGCTGGACGATTATTATCTCTTTCACGAACTTCTAAAGAATTACAAATCAAAGCAGAGTATGGAAAAACAAGAATTAATAGATCGTCTAATGGGAGGAGAAGTCTTTAGAGGACGTAAAGCTCTCCTGAGAGAACTTTCCCTTCTCTTTTCAGAATTTCGGTAAAGAGGAAAAAAAGTCCTTGACAAAGTAGGAAAAGTAGGTATAATAGAAAGAGTTGAAAAGCTCACGGTCCGTTGGTCAAGGGGTTAAGACACCGCCTTTTCACGGCGGTAACACGGGTTCGAATCCCGTACGGACTATGGTG
>CAJNCO010000005.1:0-92481 GCA_905221305.1 bacterium | reverse complement strand
CGTGCAGTGTGGGGAAACATATCGACCGACTGGATATACTTGAGATCATAGACTTTTACTAGTTTAACCAAATCTCGCGCTAAGGTCGAAACATTGCAGGATACATAGACCATTTTTTCTGGAACATAGGTCAGAATGATATCCAGTAGCTTATCATCTAAGCCTGTACGAGGAGGGTCGACTATCAGGGCATCCGCTCGGTAGCCATCTTGATACCAGCGTGGAATAATCTCTTCTGCTGTCCCCGCTTCGTAATGGGTATTGTCAAACCCCATTTTTTGAGCATTTCGCTTGGCATCTTCTATGGCTTCCGGAATAATATCCATTCCTCTGAGACTCTTGACCTTCTTTGCGAAGGCAAATCCAATCGTACCAACACCACAATAAGCATCGATTAGATGGTCTTCTTTGCTGACATCCAGAGCCTTAATTGCTTCACTATAGAGAATTTCTGTCTGCTCAGGATTAAGCTGATAAAAAGCACGGGGCGAGAGAGAAAACTCATAGTCCAGTACTCCTTCTTGAATACTCTCTTGACCCCAGATAATTTCCGTTTTTTCACCATAGATTTCACTTGTTTTCGCTGTATTTGTATTGACTGCAACTGTGACGACTTCTGGAAAATCATTGACTAAGTCTTTGACCAGTTGATTTAAATTAAGCTGGCGATTTGCGACAATGATTATCTGGACTTGTCCTGTTTTTCTTGCTCGACGTACCATGATGGTTCGAACGCCGAGCGTTTTTCTCTCATCGGTGATGGGGATTTGATGGTAAGTAAGAAGTTCAGCTAGGCGATTCGCAATCACTTGGGTTTCCTTATCTTGCACCAAGCAGTCTTTTAACTCTACGAGATAATGAGAGTTTTGCGCATACAAACCTGCCTTGACCTGATTTTTAAATTTCCGAGTCTGGAATTGAAGCTTAGCACGGTAGTACTTTGGTTCCTGCATTCCGATAGTTGGACGGATTTCATAGTTTTCATATCCTGCAGGGGTAAATTTTTTCAGGGCTTGATGGAGCAGATCCGTTTTGAACTCTAACTGTTTATCGTAGTGGAGGTGCATGATTTGGCAACCACCACATTCATTATAAATCGTACAAGCCGGTACGACTCGAAATTTAGACTTCTTATTAACCTTTAGTAATTTGGCTTCAACAAAGTTGCGTTTAATAGAAGTAATCTGACAATAGATATCTTCTCCTTTGAGGGCGCCTGGCACAAAAACGAGGGTTTTCTGGTAGAAACCGATTCCCTCACCATTGATACCCATCCGCTTGATTTTTAAAGGTATTTTTTGTTTGACTTTCAGATTCATACCCCTATCTTATCACATTTTAGGGTATAATAGAACTATGAAAATCACAAAACTTGAAAAGAAAAAACGTCTCTACTTGATGGAGTTAGATGGACAGCAAACCTCTTATATCACGGAAGATACCATTGTCCGTTTTATGTTGTCCAAAGATAAGGTGGTTAGCAAGGAAGAATTAATCGAGATACAGGGCTTTGCTCAGTTTTCTTATGGTAAGAACCTCGCTCTCTACCATTTATCCTTCAAGGCTCGTACCGAAAAGGAAGTGCGAGAGTACCTGAAAAAGTATGATATTGAAAAAAAAATCATTAGTCAAGTTATCGCTAATCTTAAAGAAGATAACTGGATAAATGATCGTCAGTATGTCTACTCTATTATCAACGCAAATCAACTCTCTGGAGATAAGGGACCTTATGTGCTAGCTCAAAAACTGTCTCAAAAAGGGATTTCCAAATCAACGATTGAAGAGGTTTTAAAGAATTTTGATTTTTCAGAGGTTGCTCAACGTGTGACGGAGAAACTTCTAAAAAAATACACGGGAAAGCTTCCCGCTCGTGCCTTGCAAGATAAGATTATCCAAAACTTAACGAACAAAGGCTTCTCCTATTCTGATGCTAAAATTGCTTTTGATGACTTGGATAGTCAAGTTGACCAAGAAACAACTCAAGAGCTCATTTTTAAAGAACTGGATAAACAATATTCTAAATATGCTCGAAAGTATGAAGGATACGAACTTAAACAGCGTTTAACCCAAGTTTTAGCTCGAAAAGGCTATGATTTTTCGGATATAGCCAGCGCTCTCAGAGAATATCTTTAACATTTTCAGGTAAAATTCAAAAAAATTAGACCAATTTATGATATAATAGTAGACGATAAACTTATAAATTGTAGAAAGTTGGTTAGTTATGAAACTTCCAAAAGAAGGCGACTTTATTACAATTCAAAGTTATAAGCATGATGGGAGTCTTCACCGTACTTGGCGGGACACCATGGTACTAAAAACAACAGAGAACGCTATTATAGGCGTCAACGACCACACACTTGTTACCGAAAGTGACGGTCGTCGTTGGGTGACTCGAGAACCGGCTATTGTTTACTTTCACAAAAAATATTGGTTTAATATCATTGCCATGATTCGTGATAATGGGATTTCCTACTATTGCAATATGGCAAGTCCTTACTATCTAGATGAAGAAGCCCTGAAATACATTGATTATGATTTGGATGTCAAGGTTTTCACTGATGGCGAAAAGCGTCTCTTGGACGTTGAAGAGTATGAGCGCCATAAACGCAAAATGAAGTATTCTGATGATTTAGACTATATTTTGAAAGAGCATGTTAAAATCCTTGTTGATTGGATCAACAATGGACGCGGTCCTTTCTCAGAGGCCTATGTCAACATTTGGTACAAACGCTACATAGAACTAAAGAATCGGTAAAGTTGTCAAACCGGGGTGAGAGCCCTGGTTTTTTATTTGAAAAACCCAGCTTTTCAGCTGGGTTGATTGCTATATATCTAATTTAGTAACAGTAAACTTGATGTGGGAATAGTCTTTTTCAACATCCTTATCCAACAAGAAAGCTGTGGCATCCTTCTTAACCTGAACAAGATCAATGTTCTGAGCTTGAGCTGCATAGACGCATCCACAATAACATTGACGATAGATATCATACTCCTCGCACATCTCCACCGAGCGCTTGTAGCCTTGATTTTTCTTGAAATCACTTGGGAGATAGTGGGTGGTATAAATCTTTTGCACATCAATTCCGATGCTGTTGATGGTTTGAGAATTCTTATGGGGACTAATGGTCAAGGCTGAACCAAAGTAGTCAAAGCCCAAATCCATAGCCACTTGCGCTGTTTTGTCCAAACGGTAATCAAAACAAACCTTGCAACGATACCCACCTTCGGGTTCTTCTTCCAGTCCTCTGACTAACTTCCGGTATTCATTTGGTTCATAGGGAGCTTCTAGGTACTGGACTGTATTGCCTGTTCGCTCATTGAAATCACTGACAAATTTCTTGGTGACGTAAGCTCGCTTGTGGTATTCTGCCTTAGGATGGATATTGGAATTGGCAAAATAGATAGTCACATCAGCGTATTTTGTCAGGTATTCTAGGGTGTAGGTACTACAAGGAGCACAGCAAACATGCATGAGAATAGTCGGACGTTGCTCATTTTTTTCCCAAACCTGAACCATTTTCTGCATGACACGGTCATAATTAATCTTCTGATTGGGATTCATCTTGCTCAGAATTTCTTCTACATCGATCATGTTTTTCTCCTTTTTCTAGTCTTATTTTATCATATAAGTTAGGAGAGCTCAAATCAATTTTAGAAGAGAAAACCATAAAAGGAGGGATGCATGTTCCCTCCTTTTGTGTTTTTTATAAGTTGCTTTTACATCATGCCGCCCATCATGCTTGGATCCATTGCTGGAGCTGGGGCTGCTGGTTCCGGTTTATTAGCTACGACTGCTTCTGTTGTCAAAATCAAGCTAGCTACAGAGGCTGCATTTTGAAGAGCAGAACGGCTCACTTTAACTGGGTCGATGATTCCCTCTTCAATCATGTTGACCCACTCGCCAGTTGCTGCGTTGAAGCCTGTACCAACTTCAGCATTTTTCAAACGGTCAATGACGATAGACCCTTCGAATCCCGCATTGTGAGCGATTTGACGAACAGGTTCTTCCAAGGCGCGGAGAACAATATTGCGTCCTGTCGCTTCATCTCCTGTCAATTCCAAATCAGCCACTGCTGGAATGACATTGGCAAGAGCAGTTCCACCACCAGCAACGATTCCTTCTTCCACGGCTGCACGAGTAGCGTTGAGGGCATCTTCAATGCGGAGTTTCATTTCTTTCAACTCAGTTTCAGTTGCAGCACCGACCTTGATAACTGCGACACCACCTGACAATTTTGCCAAGCGTTCTTGCAATTTTTCGCGGTCAAATTCAGATGTTGTGGTTTCGATTTGTGACTTGATAACCGCAACACGGTGAGAAATAGCTTCAGGATTTCCAGCACCTTCTACGATAACAGTGCTATCTTTGTCCACAGTTACTCTCGCTGCTTGACCAAGTGCCTCAATTGTCGCATCTTTCAACTCAAGACCAAGATCTTCTGTGATGACTGTTCCGCCTGTCAAGATGGCGATGTCTTCAAGCATGGCTTTGCGACGGTCACCGAAGCCAGGTGCCTTAACTGCTACTACGTTGAAGGTTCCACGAATCTTGTTCAATACAAGAGTAGGAAGAGCTTCGCCATCTACATCATCTGCAATAATCAAGAGAGGACGATTGCTTTGGAGAATGCTTTCTAGAAGTGGCAAGATTTCTTGGATATTTGAAATTTTCTTGTTGGTAATCAAGATGTATGGATTTTCAAGGTCCGCCACCATTTTTTCGCTATCTGTCACCATGTACTGTGATAGGTAACCGCGGTCAAACTGCATTCCTTCCACGACTTCGAGCTCTGTTTCCATACCACGTGACTCTTCGATAGTAATGACACCGTCTTTACCAACTTTTTCCATAGCTTCAGAGATGTATTCGCCGACTTTCTCAGAACGGGAAGATACGGCAGCAACCTGAGCGATGGCTTCTTTGTTGGCAACAGGAATGGCATTGTTTTTCAAGGCTTCTACAGCTGCGGCAACTGCAGCTTCAATCCCACGACGAATACCGATTGGGTTGGCACCCGCAGTGACGTTTTTGATTCCTTCGCGGACGATAGCTTGGGTCAAGACAGTTGCAGTTGTTGTCCCGTCACCCGCGATATCATTGGTTTTAGAAGCTACTTCTGATACCAATTTGGCACCCATATTTTCGAAATGGTCTTCTAACTCAATTTCTTTAGCAATTGTTACACCATCATTGGTAATCAATGGTGAACCGAATGATTTTTCAAGAACAACATTACGGCCTTTAGGTCCCAAGGTTACTTTAACAGTGTCTGCTAGGATATCAACACCTCGGACCATAGCTGAACGAGCGTCTGATGAAAATTTAATATCTTTTGCCATACATATTTCCTCCTTCTATTCTTCAACGATTGCCAAGATGCTAGCTTCACCTACGATGATGTACTTTTCATCGCCATCTTTGACATCAATACCTGCATGAGCTTCAACTAAGACACGGTCTCCAGGCTTAACGCTTGGAGCAACCAAATCACCGTTCAAGGTGCGAACACCTTGTCCAGTAGCCACTACTGTAGCTGTTTTCGTTTCTTCTTGGGCTGATTTTGCGAGGACAAAGCCCCCAACAGTTTGTTCTTTTTCTTCGATTTTCAAGACCACACGGTCTCCTAATGGTTTCAACATCTGTTTTCCTCCATGATAAACTACATATTATTAGCACTCTTTATATCTGAGTGCTAATTCATAGTTCTATTGTATCACTTGGTCAGAAATAGTCAAGAAAAAAGTCTGACTTTAGCAAGATAAAAAGCCTGAGACCAACTCAGACTTTTCAATGTTTATACTCAATGAAAATCAAAGAGCAAACTAGGAAGCTAGCCGCAGGTTGCTCAAAGCACTGCTTTGAGGTTGTAGATAAGATTGACGAAGTCAGTTACCTATACCCACGGCAAGGTGAAGTTGACGTGGTTTGAAAAGATTTTCGAAGAGTATTAAAATGGCAATTCCTCCTCTTCCAAGACCAAGTCTGCCAAATCCTGTCCTGCATTATTTTCACGCATAGCACGTTGGGCGCGGCTTTCCAAAAGTTGGAATCCTGTGGCAAGGACTTCAGTCACATAGTTCATCTGACCATTTTTCTCAAAGCGACGGGTACGAAGTTCTCCATCCACAGAGATAAGACTACCTTTAGTTGCGTAGCTTGCCAAGGTTTCAGCCAATTTTCCCCAAAGAACCAAATTGACAAAATCAGCTTCACGTTCCCCATTTTGGTCTTTGTAACGACGGTTCACAGCGATAGTTGCACGCGCTACTGACTTGTCATTGTTGGTTTTGTGCAATTCTGGTGTAGACGTTAAACGTCCAATAAGAATAACTTTATTAAACATATTTTCTTCCTCCTACTTATCTATTCGCAGGAAATCAAAAAAAGCTACAGAAATTTGTAACTTTTCGAAGAAATTTTTTATTTTTTATGCACCATGAAACCTGTCGCCTGTTGATTGGCCATAATGGTCATATCTGTAATCTGCACACGACGAGGCTGACTGGTCACATAGATCACTGTATCTGCAATATCCTGAGCTTGCAAGGTCTCAATTCCCTGATAGACGGTGGCAGCACGCTCTTTGTCACCATGAAAACGAACTGTAGAGAAATCTGTTTCGACAATCCCTGGCTGAATGGTGGTCACCTTGATATCCGTTGCAATGGTATCAATTCGCAGACCATCTGAAAAAGTCTTAACTGCAGCCTTGGTTGCTGAGTAAACAGCTGCACCCGCATAGGCGTAGATTCCTGCGGTCGACCCCATGTTAATGATATGACCCTGATTGACTTTTACCATTGCTGGCAAGAAACAGCGAGTGACCGCCATCAAACCTTTAACATTGGTATCCAACATGGTCAGCATATCCAACTCTTCATAGTCTTGATAGGGAGCCAAGCCAAGAGCTAGTCCAGCATTATTGACCAAGATATCAATCTGCCCTATCGTTTCCAAAATATCAGAGCAGACCGTCTTGACCATGGTCATATCTGTGACATCCAGTGGAAAAGTCCAAACTGTTTGATTTGGAAAGGTCTCTGCAAACTCTGACTTGAGGGCCTCTAGTCTGTCTGTCCGTCGTCCTGTTAGAACGACATTCTCCCCCTGCTCCAGATAAGCACGCGCAATCGCTTCACCGATCCCTGAGGTTGCTCCTGTAATCACTACATTTTTTGCCATCTTATTTCCCTCTAGCTGGTCTATCAGATACTGACAACTTCCTAGGCAGTCCAGTGTTTAGCTGGGTCAAATGGAGTTCCGACAACTTGGGCTTCTGATAATTCAATAACCCCACGTTTTTGCGGAGCATTTGGTAGATGCAATTCACGAGGGCTACACATCATGCCAAAACTCTTTTCACCACGAAGCTCGCCTGGAAAAATGAGATTGCCTTTTGGCATCATCGCTCCAGGAAGAGCTACAATGGTTTTCAACCCAACACGCGCATTAGGTGCTCCTGCCACGATTTGCACTGTCTTGTCACTTGCGACTGCAACTTGGCAGATGTTGAGGTGGTCACTATCAGGATGAGCTACCATCTCGACAATTTCACCAACAACAAACTTAGGTTCCTTGTCATTGACAATTTCTTCTGTAAAGCCTTCCGCCTGCAATTCTTGATTCAAACGAGCGACTTGCTCATCTGTCAAAAAGACTTGACCGCGCTCTGCAATTTCAAACAAACTTGAAACTTCGAAAATATTCCAAGCTACTGTTTCTCCATTTTCTTTGAGGAAAACACGGGCTACCTTGCCTTTGCGCTCCACGTCTAGTTTGGCATCTCCGCTGTTTTTCACGATGATCATAAGGACATCGCCAACATGCTCTTTATTATATGTAAAAATCATTGTTTCCTTTTTCTCCTATTTCAGTTCTGCTAAAAAGTCGCTAATTTGTTGCTTGCTTTTACGGTCACGATTGACAAATCGGCCGATTTCCTTGTCCTTTTCTAGCACAACAAGGCTAGGAATACCGTACACATCCCAGAGTTTGGCCAGATCCATGTACTGGTCTCGGTCCACTCGAATAAAGGTGAACTCTGGATTGGTCTCCTCAATCTCTGGCAAGGATGGATAGATATAACGACAATCGCCACACCAGTCTGCCACAAAAAGGAAGACCTTCTTGCCATCTTGCTCGACAAAACCTGCTAGTTCTTCTATACTATTGGGAGTAATCATAAGGCTTCCTCCTCATAGACTAGGTCTTCATTTTCATAGACAAAGGTATAGTGACGACCATCCTCGAAAATGACTCCTCCGACAAGTCGCTCAAGGCTACTTTCGTAGACTTGAACATAGAGAGTCGCAATCTCACCCATATCTGAGAAAAGTTCGCGCACGATAGCGGTCAACTCTTCCTGAGTCTTCATGAGCTTGTGATTATCTGCTGCTTTTTTAGCCCCCAAAGCAAGGGCACTTAGACCAGCCACAGTCAAGCCAGTCATCCATAATTTCTTAGCTTTCATACCATTCATTGTAACACAAAAAGACCTCTAGGACAAATAGGGAAGTCGTATAGGAGCAAGGAAAAATCCCCTTCCTTAAAGGAAAAGGACTTCTTATACTCAAAGAGCAAACTAGGAAACTAGCCGCAGGTTGCTCAAAACAGTGTTTTGAGGTTGTGGATAGAACTGACGAAGTCAGTAACCATACCTACGGTAAGGCGACGCTGACGTGGTTTGAAGAGATTTTCGCAGAGTATTATTCTTATTGCCAAGCGCCTGAGTTGCCAACGTAGTAGCCATCTGGTGTGTAGGTATTGCGAAGCATCTTACCTGATGAAGCTAGATAATACCACTTACCATTGTCTTTGACCCAATCATTCGCAATCATGGCACCAGAAGAACTTACATAATACCATTCTCCCTTGTCAAAAATCCAAGTGCTTGCTTTCATAGAGCCTGAAGTTGATAAATAGTACCACTTGCCTTGGTCGTAAAGCCAATCACTAGCAATCATAGCTCCTGATGATTTAAAGGCATACCAGTTGCCACCTTGATAGAGCCAAGTTTGATTAAACATAATCCCTTTATCATTCATAAAGTACCAAGTTCCATTGTCTTTAACCCAAGCATTTTGAACTAGTTGGCCTTGTTTTTGATAGTACCAATTTTGGTCTGATTTTAGCCAGCTTTCTGCTTTTACAATCGGATAAAGTTCTCGGAAGGCTCCTCCCCCCTTGTAGGAATGACTGATAGATTCTGGTTTTGTAAGTTTTAACTCACCATTGTCATGGTCTTTCCAAGCATAAACTTTTTGACCATTGATAGTCTCTGGTAAGGTAGCAGTGTAGGTCTTGGTTTGATAGTCCCATTTTGTATCAAGGTAGGTGTAATGGTCTTTTGATTCTTCAATACGGTAGTAGCCACTTTTCTCACCATTATATACATCATCTACCACTTTAGTGGACCAGGTCTTTACTTCATTTCCACTCTTGGCCTCGACCTTGATATCTCCTCTATAGCCATAAGGTACGTAGAAATTCAGGTAACGCCCCTCTGTACCGACCATAGACTTGTCCTTTTCTTGGCCTAGGAAATTGACTGTCTGATCTTGACCATTGAGACTGACCATCCACTCGATTTTCTCAGTTTTTGGCAAATCCAAGACTTTGATATCTACTTCATGGCCATTATTAAATCGAAGAATTTTGCCATCTTGATACTTAACCCCACCCTTAATAACCCATTCTTCTTCCAATTCGAATGCTTTTCCTGAATGAGGGAAAGCCAGTAAAGCTAAACCTGCTAGAGACAGACAAAATAGTGTGATTTTTTTCATTGTATATCCTCCTTAGGAATTGTTATATTAATTATATCACTATCTATTTTTTTTGCAAATCTTATCCTAAATATGCTAGAAAAACCTCTGAGATTGTTCTCAAAGGTTAAGATCTTGCTAATTACTGTTCTCAACTGCTGCAGTGACAAAGGCAGTATAGAGTTCTTCTGGACGGTTTGGACGGCTGGAAAGTTCAGGGTGATACTGACACGCCACAAAGAATTTATTTTCTGGAATTTCCACAATTTCTACCAAACGATTATCTGGAGAAACTCCTGAGAAGACAAAACCTGCCACCTCAAACTGTTCACGAAAGGCGTTGTTAAACTCATAACGGTGACGGTGACGACGTTGCACCACTTCTTGATTATGATAAGCAGCCGCTGCTTTAGAGCCACGTTTCAACTTAGATGGATAAAGTCCCAAACGAAGGGTGCCACCCATATCCTCAACATCAACCTGATCACGCATGATATCAATGATAGGATATTTTGTTTCTGGTGCAAGTTCAGCAGAATTGGCACCTTCAAGACCCAAAACGTGACGAGCAAACTCGATACAAGTCAACTGCATTCCCAAGCAGACTCCCAACATAGGAACATCATTCTCACGCGCATAACGGATGGCTTGAATTTTTCCTTCCGTACCACGTTGACCAAAACCGCCTGGCACGATGATTCCGTCCGTATCCGACAAGAGCTCTGCTACATTCTCTGCTGTCACATCATTGGCATTGATCCAATTAATCTTCACTTCTGCGTCGTTGGCATACCCAGAGTGTTTCAAGGCTTCAACCACTGAGATGTATGCATCTTGCAACTCCACATACTTACCAACAAGGGAAATCTTGACATGTTTTTTCAGGTTCATGACCTTATCCACCATGGCTGACCACTCTGTCATATCCGCTGCTGGTGCATCTAGTTTCAAATGGTCACAGACAATTTGGTCCATACCTTGTGCCTGCAAGTTCAATG
Organism: bacterium; assembly: GCA_905221305.1. GTDB lineage: Bacteria > Bacillota > Bacilli > Lactobacillales > Streptococcaceae > Streptococcus. The sequence goes on along the minus strand of CAJNCO010000005.1, from coordinate 81,718 downwards.
GAATTTGGTAAAGGTGTTCAACATCCAAAGATTCAATAACAGCTTCTGGAGCCACGTCACAAAACTGAGCTAGTTTATTTTTAATTCCTTGACCAGCTGGTTTTTCTGTACGAATGACCAACATATTTGGCTGGATTCCCAAACCACGCAATTCTTTTACAGAATGCTGAGTCGGCTTGGTCTTCATTTCACCAGCAGCCTTGAGATAAGGAAGCAAGGTTGTATGGATGTACATGACATTATCTGCACCAACATCTGCCTTCATCTGACGAAGGGCCTCTAGGAATGGCAAGGACTCGATATCTCCAACGGTTCCACCGACCTCTGTGATAATAACATCAGAGTCTGTCGTTAGAGCGGCACGCTTGATTTTTTCTTTCAAAGCATCTGTGATATGAGGAATGACTTGAACAGTTGCCCCAAGGTATTCGCCACGGCGTTCCTTACGAAGAACTTCACTGTAAATTTTACCAGTTGTCACGTTGGAATATTTGTTGAGATTGATATCGATGAAACGTTCATAGTGACCCAAGTCCAAATCTGTCTCAGCTCCGTCATCTGTCACAAAAACTTCTCCGTGCTGGTAAGGACTCATAGTTCCCGGATCGATATTGATATAAGGGTCAAACTTCTGAATAGTCACTTTTAGACCACGATTTTTCAAGAGACGGCCCAGACTTGCTGCGACAATCCCTTTCCCAATAGACGACACCACACCACCAGTTACAAAAATATATTTCGTAGACATAGATTCCTCTTTCTAAAATGCTCAAGGCCTTGTTAACTACGAGGGGAGATAGAAAACAAGACCCTTATGAATAACGACATTTCAAGAAAAACTTCCTGAAAAACAAAAATAGCTCCCTAGTAACTAGGGAGCCCCGACCTCTAAAAGAGGTGCCCGAACAATATAATACCTCAAAGCAGATCATTTGTCAACCCGAATTGGTAAAAGATGAAAAAAGGAGATTGTTTTCAGAAAACCAACTAAAGATCTACAACCTAACGGAAGACTCGCTTAACTACTCTGCCCAAGCAACAAAAAAGGAGATCCAGCGATCTCCTTCTTAAGGCACTTTACTCTTCTTCACTTGTTTCAGCGTCATCGTCAGAAAACTCGTCATCTTCTTCGTTGAGATCCACGTCTTCACCCAAGTCATCAGGGGCGATTTCATTGATTTCTGCATCGTAAGCTTCCACTTCATTTTTCTCATCATCTGGATTTTCATCATCGTATGAAAGAGCTGGATCTGCTTCGTATGCATCTTCGTCTTCTGGATCATCCGCATTGTAGTCAATGGCATCTGAATCGCCATCCATAAAGGCATTGACGCGTTGTTTCTTAGCTTTTGGTGCTACTTCATCGTCGTCACTTTCTTCAAGAGCGATGATTTCTTCGTCGATTTCGTCCACACCATACCATGAACGAAGACCCCATTTATTGTCTCCAAGAGAGATGAAGCTACCGTCAAAGTTCAACTCTGTGTAGAACAAAGGCAAAGCTTCGCGGATATCGCTGTTTGATGTTCCAAGGTAGTTTTGAATTTCGTTTACAAGATCGCTAAAATGCATCTCATGATCGCGACCACGAAGTTCCAAGATAGCACGCGCTACCTCAATCATAGATAGTTCACTTTTTTCTTGCCCAGCAAATACTTCTAATTCCAAAGCGTTTCTCCTCATTTTTACTACTATCGCCAGAGCGAACAGACTCTGACCTCATTTTATCATGTACTCTTTATTGTACGATAATTTTGCGGAATAGTCAAAGGTTAAGAAAAAATAAAGGTGAAATATTTCAGCTAATTGAAAGACCTGTGTAACATGTCCACAGGTATTTTGATTTATTTATAACTCAATGCTGCAACTCCAATACCAACCACAAACTGCAAGAGGATTCCTACAGAGATAAAGGATTATTTGTTGCATCAAATCAAGTAAAAAGATCATTTCAGGTCCTGCCAGTAACTTCGTTTTCTTTCCTTTATTTCATTTTCCCTAGAATAGTAAAAAATCCTTCTCTTGTTAATGAGTTTCATAAGAAAAAGGCTGGAGAATCCAACCTTCTCTATTTATTCAGCTAAGAGTACTTCTTTGATTGTTTGCTTTTGGAGTTTTCTGTTGGATAGATAAAAGAGGCTTTCATAAACCACAGCAAAACCGATCAAAGTCCAGAAGCAAACATTCCCATCAAAGTGATGCTCAATCTTTTCAGGAACCGTATCTTTGATCACACCAATCAAGATTTCCATGATAGCATACTGATAAGCCGTCCCAAGAACAAATCCTAGATAGGCCCAGAAACGATAGGGAGATAGGATATGACCTTGGCACTCACGATCTGTGTAGCCAAAAGCCTTCATAAGAGCCAGGGTTTCGCGACTTTCTGAGACGACAATCCCCAATGACAGAAAGAGAATAGAGAAAGAAAGGATCAAGCCAATCATGATCATCATGGTTTGGATGATGTCATCTGTGTAGTCCCTTAGACCAAAGGACAATTGAACCATGGCCGCAAAACACATAGAGCCAAAGACTACAAAAAACAGGATCGATTTTCTCCCCCAAATCAGCGACGAAGACAGCTCTTTTAGGAAGGATTTTTCTTTCTTAGGAGAACTTTTTTTCCTTTTGACCTTAATCGGTGTTGGGGATTTTTTCAATAGGTGAAGGGCCGGCGTTTGTAGTTGTCTTCTAGCATAGCCAATCGCAAGAACCATAAAGAAAGTCGTTGGCAGTATCACTAAAACGATCAAGAGCTGCCAATGAAAATGAATGGTTATTTCTGGTAAGATCCCCTTCTCATTACGAAAGTCATAAAAATGACCCATCATAAGAAAAGATGCAAAATAGCCAAGAAGCGCTCCAACACCAAAACTGAGCCCAAATGCCCAAAATCGTTTAGCCAACTGGCCATTGCTATAGCCCAAAGCCTTTAAAATTCCTAATTGTTCCTTGTGATCATCGACAAATTGTTTGATATAAAAGCACATGAGAAGGATCGACGTCAAGGACAAGACAACCCCACTGACCATGGCCACCATCCAGGAAAGTGAAACCTGGGCATCATAATAGGCCGTAATCATCGGATTGGTTTTAAAAATCTCTAACTGCTCGATATCAAGATAAAAATTCAAGAAGAGATTGGCCACAAAAACCGCACAGGTTCCAATGATACTGACGACAACTAATTTTCGAATATCTTTTACTGAAAACATGGCTTACCATCCAATCTCATAAGCAGTCTGTGGCTGATCATTGGTCACAACTTCAGTAATTTTGCCACTATTGACGCGAATGATGGTTCTGGCCATATCCGCAATATTTTGGTTGTGTGTTACCATGATTAGGGTAAAGCCTAGCTTTTCCTTCAACTTCCAGATATAGTCAAGAATCTTGCGCCCTGTTTCTTCATCCAGGGCACCAGTCGGCTCATCTAAGAAAAGAATCTCTGGCTTTTTGGCTAAGGCACGAGCAATAGATACCCTCTGCTGTTCGCCGCCAGACAATTCACTCGGATACTTGTCCAGCTTATCGCCAAGTCCCAAATCCTCGATAATCTGCAAAAAATCATGATTGTCAGCCAGGTCAGCTCCCATCTTTACATTCTGTCTGACCGTAAGATTAGGCAATAAATAATACTGCTGGAAAATAAAGGCAATCTTCTCACGTCTAAAGGCCGTCAATTGAGCATCCGTGAGTTGTGATAAATCTTGTGCTTGAATGAGGATATGCCCCTCGTCTACCTTCTCTAATCCTGACAATACGTTTAAGAGAGTTGACTTGCCTGATCCAGAAGGGCCTAGGATAACCACATCATCCTGATCTTGAATCTGCAACTCAATCCCCTTTAAAACCTTGGTTTGGCCATAACTTTTGTGCACATTTTCTAGTTGAATCATTTCTTTCCTACCATTTCTTTGATGAGAGATTGACAAACCTCTGTCAGTAATCCAATCACTTCTTCCATGCCGAACTGATAAATACCAGAAGCAACCATAGAGGCCATGCCGTGTGAGTAGATAAATAAATGCTGGTACAGGCGACCAGCCTCCTCTAACGTCAATGGATAGTCTGCTACAATCGATTCCAGAACCAATTGGTAACTATGATCCTTCATGGGAAGAAAATCTTGAAAGCGACGAATCGGATCTTTGCTAGGATTTTGGAAAAGCAATTGAAAAAGTTGGGGCTCTTTTGAGGCGAACAGGATATAAGCAACCCCGACAGATCGAAAAGGCTTCTCATCTTCTAAAGCCTTTCGTATATACTCCACTACGACCATCTCTGCAGCAACAATAACCTCTGCTTGTAACTCGACCATATTGGCAAATTGCCCAAAAATCACTCTCGGTGTGGCTCCCAGTTGCTCTGCTAATGCTCGAGCCGTTAAACTAGCCATGCCCTCTTCTCTCACCAATTGTAAAGCTGTCCCAATGATAGTCTCTTTACTAAATTTAACCTTTGGTGGCATAAGACTCCTTTCGCGCAACAAGTGTTGCGCAACACTTGTTGCATAAAAGAGTACCATAAAAAAGAAAGACTTGTCAAGAAAAAACTGTAAAATACAAAACAAAAAACAGCGGACTTTTTATTTCTTTGCTACCCAGCCGATAGCATCGCTAGGTGGATTTTCGGTATCAAGCCAGATGAATTCAATCCCGATTTCCCCATTTTTAAACTTGGTCAAGCCAATACCATTGATTTCCAGTTCATTGAGTCGTTGGCCTGTCAAAACTTCTCGTTCCTTCAACTGAAAAAGTTAAGGGGAACTAATCTAAATCTTCAAGACTTCTGTATTCTATAACTTCATTCTTTATGATACTCTTTTTAAATTCAAAATGATTCAATGGATTATTGATTAATACTAACTTTGGAATATCATCCAGGTTGGTAACCAAGGATAAAATAAAATCTGATTGAAACTATTTTGCTTTCTCAAATTCTCTAGCAGTCAAACGCACACGCCCCTTAGATTTTTGCCACCAACCTTTTCGATTATGTCAAAATAAGTATCAAATAAATCCATTCTATTCTTTACAACCCCAGTTGTTTCAGCAATTCCCAAAAAAACACGGCTCATCACCGTGTTTTTATGTTTATTTCACCAACTTCTTCATCTCATCAATACGTGCTACGGTCGCGTCGTATTTGGCTTGGTAGTCGGCTTGTTTGTCGCGTTCTTTTTGGACGACTTCTGGTTTGGCATTGGCTACGAAGCGTTCGTTAGAGAGCTTCTTACCAACCATATCCAGTTCTTTTTGCCATTTAGCCAGTTCCTTGTCGAGACGAGCCAATTCTTCTTCGACATTGAGAAGGTCTGCCAGTGGCAAGTAGATTTCTGCTCCTGTGATGACGCTTGACATTGCGAGTTCAGGTGCAGGGATGGTTGATGCGATTTCCAAGTGTTCTGGATTTGTAAAGCGTTTGATGTAATTGACATTGCTGTTAAAGAAGGCTTCCAAGTCGCTATCGCTTGTCTTAACAAGGATGGTGATAGGCTTGCTTGGTGCTACGTTTACTTCAGCACGCGCATTACGAACAGCACGTATCAAGTCTTTAAGACTTTCGACACCTGTGTGAGCAGCAAGGTCTTCAAAGGCTGGGTTAACAGTTGGGTATTCCGCTGTGACGATAGAGCCTTCGGAGATTTGTTCAAAGATTTCCTCTGTCACGAATGGCATGATTGGGTGAAGGAGACGAAGGATTTTGTCCAAAGTGTAAAGGAGAACAGAACGTGTGATGATTTTCTCTTCTTCGTTATCGCTATAAAGGACTTCCTTAGTCAACTCAACATACCAGTCCGCAAACTCATCCCAGATGAAGTTGTAGAGGATGTGACCAGCTACACCAAACTCAAACTTATCAAAGTTTTCAGTGACTTTGCCAATCGTTTCATTGAGGTTGTGGAGAATCCAGCGGTCAGTAACATTTCCAGCTTCTTTGTTGGCAACTTTTTCCACATTAGCAGTTGCTTGCTTAAGGGTCAAGCCTTCATTGTTCATGAGGATGTAGCGAGAGATATTCCAAATCTTGTTAATGAAGTTCCAAGACGCATCCATTTTCTCGTAAGAGAAGCGCACATCTTGACCAGGTGCAGAACCGTTTGAAAGGAACCAACGAAGTGCATCGGCACCGTATTTCTCGATAACATCCATCGGGTCAATCCCGTTACCGAGAGATTTAGACATCTTGCGTCCTTGCTCGTCACGAATGAGACCATGGATAAGAACGTTTTGGAATGGCTGACGGCCAGTGAATTCCAAGGATTGGAAGATCATACGAGACACCCAGAAGAAGATGATGTCGTAACCTGTTACCAGGGTTGAAGTTGGGAAGTAACGTTTGAAGTCTGCTGAGTCCACATCCGGCCAGCCCATGGTTGAGAATGGCCAAAGAGCAGAACTGAACCAAGTATCCAAGACGTCTTCGTCCTGAGTCCAACCGTCACCTTCTGGAGCTTCTTCGCCGACATATATTTCACCCTCAGCATTGTACCAAGCAGGGATTTGGTGACCCCACCAGAGCTGACGTGAGATTACCCAGTCATGGACATTTTCCATCCATTGGAGGAAGGTATCGTTGAAACGAGGTGGGTAGAATTCTACCTTGTCCTCTGTGTCTTGGTTGGCAATGGCATTCTTAGCCAATTGGTCCATCTTAACGAACCACTGCGTAGACAAGCGTGGCTCAACCACTACACCCGTACGCTCTGAGTGACCAACACTGTGAACACGTTTTTCGATTTTGACGAGGGCGCCGATTTCTTCTAACTTAGCAACAACTGCCTTACGTGCTTCAAAACGGTCCATGCCTGCAAATTCGAAGGCCAAGTCATTCATGGTTCCGTCGTCATTCATGACGTTGACTTGTGGCAAGTTATGGCGTTGACCAACCAAGAAGTCATTTGGATCGTGGGCAGGTGTGATTTTTACGACACCAGTACCAAACTCAGGATCTGCGTGTTCGTCTCCAACGATTGGAATCAATTTATTAGCGATAGGAAGGATGACGTTTTTACCAATCAAGTCCTTGTAGCGTGGGTCTTCTGGATTGACCGCAACCGCAACGTCCCCAAACATAGTTTCCGGACGAGTAGTCGCCACTTCAAGGGCGCGTGAGCCGTCTTCTAGCATGTAGTTCATGTGGTAGAAGGCACCTTCGACATCCTTGTGAATCACCTCGATATCAGAAAGGGCTGTGCGAGCTGCTGGATCCCAGTTGATGATAAATTCACCACGGTAAATCCAGCCTTTCTTGTAAAGATCCACAAAGACCTTGCGAACAGCTTTTGACAAACCTTCGTCAAGAGTGAAACGCTCGCGAGAGTAGTCTACAGAGAGCCCCATCTTGCCCCATTGTTCCTTGATAGTCGTCGCATATTCGTCTTTCCATTCCCAGACTTTCTCGAGGAATTTTTCACGGCCGAGGTCATAACGGGAAATGCCTTCACCACGCAAGCGCTCCTCAACCTTAGCCTGAGTGGCAATCCCCGCGTGGTCCATACCTGGAAGCCAAAGCGTGTCAAAACCTTGCATGCGTTTTTGACGGATGATGATATCTTGCAAAGTCGTATCCCAAGCGTGACCAAGGTGGAGTTTCCCAGTTACGTTTGGTGGTGGAATCACGATAGAATATGGCTTAGCCTTTTGATCGCCTGAAGGCTTGAAAACATCGGCATCAAGCCATTTTTGGTAACGACCAGCCTCAACCTCGGCTGGATTGTATTTAGGTGAAAGTTCTTTAGACATGTGTGTGTCCTTTCTCTATTGTATTCATTTTATCTTGAATCTGCTTAGCAACCTCTTCTGCAGACAGATTCGTATTATTTATTTTAAGGTAGTGGTACAACTCATTCGGTTGATGTTGAGAATTTAATTGAAGTGTTTCAGCAGTCTCCAAAATTTCTCTTTCAGATACCTCAATATGTCGTTTTAAGGGTTTGTGCTTTAATCGATTCTCCGTTCGATTTCGACGTAAGCGCTCTTCAAGTGTCGTTTCCAACTCCACAAACAGAATCTCTTGATGATAGTCATCCAACGAATCCTGAATTTGCTTCAAATACAGCAGCTGGTACTGATTTGAAAAATCAATTACGTCTGTTAAAATCACAGATCGCTGATTCCTAGCACTTGCTCCAAGGAAAGAAAAGGTAATTCCACGAACAAATTCCCACATTTCCTCTGTATAGTCCTGATAGATTTCTAGCGCAAAATCGATGGCTTGATGGTTATAAAAGAGGGTAGCATTCGTCAGTCGAGATAACTCTTGACCAATCGTCATTTTCCCAGAAGCTGGAGCCCCAATGATGAAAAGATGCATCAAATCACCTCCCACTCACTCCTCAGTAAGCCATATATGAGACTGTCGCAGCGTTTGCCTTGAACATCCTTTCGGTCTCGAATGCGAGCTTCAAGGGTGAAACCAAGTTTTTCTGCGACTCGTTGACTTTGAAGGTTATAACCAAAGCAAGTCATCTCAATCTTATGAAGACCCAATTCTTTAAAAGCTAGGTCAATCAAGGCACACGCTGCTTCTGGAACATAACCTAAACCCCAATAATCTGGATGTAAGATATAGCCAATCTCCAAGACATCATCCTCGTGACGACGAGGGAAATCGACAGAGCCGATGACCTTATCGGTTCCTTTCACGACAATTCCATAGCCCGCTGGGAGATTTCCCTTTTGATTGCGTTCAGGAAGGATATGCTCCAGATAATAAATCTCATCTTCCAAGGTCTTGACGGGAGGAAAGCCTGCTGGGTAGGAAACTTCTGGCCTACTGGCATAGTCAAAGATATCCACAACATCAGCCACGGTACGGACTCGTAAAACAAGCCGTTCGGTTTCTAAACGTTCTGGCAACTCTGCTCTTGTCATCCTTCTACCTCGCTTTCTACAAAAAAATCGCCCCTGCCATATCCATGACAGGGACGAATGTGCTTATCCGCGGTACCACCCAATTTCGGGCAGAGCCCGCAACTCTCGTCTTTATAATAAAAAGACAATATTATTTCATTTTTTATCCATCAGCAACCAGTTTTGACACATTTGTGGACTTCTCAGCGCCGCCACTTTCTGTAAAATGTGGGATCCAAAACACCTCTAATGGCTCTATTGTAGCAAGTTTTTCTCGAAAATGCAAGGGGCAAGAAAGATTACTTGAAGCTGATTCCGTGTTCTTTTAATTTCTTAATGGTAGCTGGGCCGATTCCCTTCAAGGCAAGAAGTTCTTTTTCAGTCCAGTTTTTGAAGTCAGAAGCTGACTTGATGCCTTCATCATAGAAAGTCTTAGCGCGATCTACTGAGAGGCCACCCAAAGTAGCTGCGAAATCTTCTACAGAATTGACTACTTTTTGAGCTTGTTCCTTAGTCGCTTCTACTGCTTGTTCCACTTTTTTAGAGACAACTTTTCCTGCTTCGCTGGCAGATTTTTCTGCGTGTTTCACGACTTTCTTGGTCTCTTCTACAACCTTAGTCACTGTACTTGAAAAGGCACCTGAGCGACGGAGGCTGTTTCGCAATTGTTTTTTACGTTGGAGTTTCTTTGACATGATAAAATCCTTTCAATAAAAAATCCCTGCTCTGACAAGGATTTAATAAAGATATTCTATCAAGATTTTGGCAAAAAATCAAGAAAGTATCTGAATTTTAATAGTTTCTCTCGCCAAACAAGCCCTCTGGCAAATCATGGAATCCCTTGCCTGCCTTGAAATTTTCAAACTTAGCCAGCAAGAACTGGTAGGCATCCAAGCGACTCTCGTAGCGAATCATGGCATCTTTGGCACGTTCATCTTGGTCTTCTTCGTAGACTTTTTGACTTTCCTTGTGCGCCATGTCGTTGATCATGATCTGGGTATTGACCCAGGCTTCAAATTCCTTCATAAATTCCTGTTCGTAACTCATTGATTCTCCTTATTCTAATCCACGGAAATAGTCCGTATCAATCTCTCGGTAGGGCTGGATATCCTGAACATACTCCAGCACGCCTTGGAATTCCCCGTTTTCATCGTGTACCGCAGCATAGGTGATGTGGACAAACTTGCCTCGCGACTCCGACTTGAACCACATTTCATAGTTGTCCTTGACCCCTTCACGAAGACCTTTCATAACAGCCTTCACCTTTTCTAGGTACTTAGGCGGATGGCAGAGTTCTACATTGCGCCCGACTTGGGACGGCGTCCGTTTGAAAATCATCTCATCAGCTGGCGCATTGTCATTGTAATACTGGAAAATATCGTCTTTATTGACAAAGGTGATCTCCATAGGAAGGTGATTGAGGATGAGGTTGGCCTGCTCGACGGAGAGATAGCCATTACCAAAAGCCTGTTGACTATGACGGTCCAGCACTGCTTCCTTTTGCTTAGGTGTAAAGGTAATGGTGAACTGGCCTTCTGGTGTATCGATAACCTGCTGAACTTGACCTTCAGCCGTGTCTAGTTGAACAGGTTCCTCTGCACTCTTTTTCTCAACAAAACTTTGGCGTTCTGGCACCCATTTCTCAGACGGACGGATGATGGCATAGCCATAGGCGTCACTCTCCTCCGCAATCTGAATCCAGTCATCCTGGGTGAAGGACTCAAGAAGAATCATGAGGAGGATGGACTCTTCCTTGAAAATCATACTTTCAAACTCTGTCGCAAAAGCTTCAAAGGCCTCCTTTACAGTGGAAATCGCCACTTCTGGTAGTGCCTTAGCCGTCGCTAGAGCTGTCTGAAAGAGTTCTCTGATCTGATCATCCACTCCCCACATAACTTTTGGAGGTGAATCGTGTCCATAACGCTCCATGATGGGGAAAAAGAGCTCTTCCTTGCGCTGGTAGTGGATGTCAAATTGCCCCAAAAGTCCCATTTGACGAACCAAACCCTTGCGCATCTCTGCCAGCATTTCCTCATCTTCCATAGACTCATAGGTATCCAACAGTCTCCGAATACGAATCAAGGCAGCACGGAGGGCCAGATTTTCATCCTTGAAGACGCGAACTGGGTGGCCAGGGTGTTCAGTATCCTCCACTTCGACGCCCTTAACAGCATTTTTAAAAAGATTGGCATGGACATCACAGAGCTCCATGACATCTTCAAAGGTGACACCTGAGTCTGAGTTCATCAGCTCGTGCTCCATGAGGGAAATCTCGATGGCTGACACACCTGTAAAAGTCGCATCAAAACGCTCCTGAACTGACTCAGGAGAGGCGCCATTGTGCAATTCTAACAAAATATCCCGTAGGATATGAATCCGTTCATCTGCCATTAGTCTAATCCAATCACTTCGTAGCCGTTTGCTTCTAGCGTGCGGACAATCTTGTCCATAGGCGTTCCTTCGAGCTTAGAACCCTGCTTAAGCGATACTTTGCGACCGACTGTGTTGCGCATCAAGGGATTAGCAAGTGGTTTAAAACCCAGATCCACTAGAATTTCCAAAACTTCTGGGTGCTTGTCTACCACTTCTGCAACGGGTATTGACACATCGATGATATTGTCCATGACGACCTCCATTGTATGTTCTAATACTCAATGAAAATCAAAGAGCAAACTAGGAAGCTAGCCGCAGGTTGCTCAAAACAGTGTTTTGAGGTTGTGGATAGAACTGACGAAGTCAGTAACCATACCTACGGCAAGGTGAAGCTGACGTGGTTTGAAGAGATTTTCGAAGAGTATAAAATGATATTACTGCTTATATTATACCATATAGGAAGAGATTAAAAAACTAGCAGTGGAATTCCTGCTAGTTTCTTTCATTTCAAGTTATTCCTTATCATCTGGTTTTGCGAGCCACTGAGCTACATCCATCAGCTTGTCAGCAAGCAGTACTTTCCCGAAACCTACTAGAGCATTGTCATCTTTTTTCATGTTCTTCAGGACTTTGATGCTTTGCATCACAAAAAAGTAATTCCCGTAAGTCTTGGTCAGAATTTTAATGAATCCCATATTACTCACCTTCGATGATTTCAGCTTCTTTTCGGATAGTTTCTATGTCTTCTTGATATTGTTCTTCATTATAGTTAACTAATTTAGATAACTCCTGTTGCAAGCTTTCCCCCATCGGTTTCATGGTCGCAAAGGTTAAGCCACCTGAAATAATACCACCTAGGATAGGAATGAATTTCCCCATTCCTTTGGCTAGGCCTCCTTTTGTCAGATTGACACCAAAAATTTTCAAAACTTTTTTCAAAATTGGATACCAGAGCGTCTTTGTCAAGGCTTTCTGAGGAACAGTTTTCATCACTTGCTTAGCAACAGCAACACCTCCTGCTCGAAGCAAGGCAGCTGTACCATTTACCCCAAGCATGACACCAAGATATAGCAAGAGGGTATTTTGAGCATCCTCACTTAATTCATCACGAGAAGCCCAAAGGTCATCGTAACCGTAAATATATCCCAATTCTTGAGCTAATTTTAATGAAAAAGCATAAAATTGAGCTACATCTGCTGGTATGGTAATTGCCATGGCAAGACCTCCAGGTAGGCCTGCTAAAACCGAGGTCCCACTGGCCAGCAAGACATTATCCATAATACAAGCATTAGCAACTCTATCTAAGATTTCCTGAGATAGCAAGCTAGAAGGACCCTGCTCCAATAATGTTGAGATATCCTTCGGATCTAATTCTTTAGAAAACTTGTCCACTAAAAATTTTGAACGATCAACTTTCACAACAGGTAGTTTCACCACTTGTTCCAATACTTGCATAGCTAGATCTTGTTCAGCCATTTCAATCTCCTTATTTCTTTTTTTCACATCTTATCATATCATACTATAAGAAAAATATAAAGCCTTTTCAAAAAAATCATTTGTTTAACTTTCTTTTTTACAGATTATTGCCTCGTCATATCTGGCACTCCAGTAACAAAAAAGAGGGTTCCCCCTCTTTCTTAGTTCTTATCCAGATTGCGTAACATCTCGTCAATCTTGTTTCCATATTCGATGGATTCGTCTTTGACGAAGGTTAAATCTGGGATTTTGTACAATTTCAAATTGCGACCAAGTTCACGTTTGATGGTACCAGTTGCTTTTTCAAGCCCGATTTGAGCTTTTTGATTATCTGAAGCAAGGTTACTCAAAATGGTGTAGTAAACCTTGGCAACAGACAAGTCACCCAGCATCTGAACATCTGTGATGGTCACACCTTGGACACGCGGATCACGGACCTTCTTTTGCAAAATCTCATTGACTTCACGCTTGATTTCCATGCCCACACGATCCGTACGGAAATGATTTGCCATGATATTCCTTTCTCTACTTTGAACCAAAAGCTAGGCCAGCAGACCTAGTTATTTCTGTTAGATAGAGGAACTAGAGCCATTTGAATCTAGGAAACAAGCCTTAGATAGAACTAAGGGTTCATCAAGGCGCTGTTGACGACGAGTCAAATTGGCTATCGTTTCTCTATTATCGTTTGATTTCTTCCATGACATAAGCCTCAATCACATCATCAGTCTTGATATCATTGTAGCCATCAATCATCAATCCACCTTCACGACCGTTTGTAACTTCTTTGACGTCGTCTTTGTAGTGTTTCAAGCTTGCGAGTTCTCCGTCATAGATAACGACACCGTCACGGATAACACGGACTTTCGAGTCACGGGTAACTTTACCGTTGATAACCATGAATCCACCGATGGTTCCCACTTTAGATACCTTGAAGGTTTCACGGATAACTGCTTCACCGATAACTTTTTCTTCGAATTCTGGGTCAAGCATCCCTTTCATGGCTTCTTCCATCTCTTCGATAACCTTATAGATAATGCTGTGGAGACGGATTTCTACATCGTCAGCTTCCGCTTGTTGACGCGCTTGTGGTGTAGGGCGTACGTTGAAACCAACAATAAAGGCATTTGAAGCTTCCGCAAGAGTCACGTCAGATTCGTTGATAGCACCGACTGCCGAGTGGACAATGGTAACTTTGACACCTTCCACATCGATCTTTTGAAGTGAGGCAGAAAGGGCTTCAACAGAACCTTGTACGTCGGCCTTGATGATAACATTAACTGACTTGAGCTCACCAGCTTTAAGCGTATCAAAGAGGTTTTCAAGGCTGACACGTTGAGTAGCTTGACGTTGCTTCATGAGAGCACGTTTCGCACGTTCTTCACCGGCTGCACGCGCAGATTTTTCATCTTCGTAAACGGCAAAGTGGTCACCCGCCATTGGCGCTTCATTCAAACCTGTGATAGAAACTGGTGTTGATGGTCCAGCTACCTTGACACGACGACCAAGGTCATTGGTCATAGCACGGACACGACCGAAGGTATTTCCGACAACGATTGGGTCTTGGACATTCAAGGTACCTTGTTGCACAAGAAGGGTTGCAACCGCACCTTTTCCTTTATCCAAGCGCGCTTCGATAACGGTACCGATGGCACGAACTGTTGGGTCTGCTTTGAGTTCTTGGATTTCAGCTACAAGAAGGACTGTTTCCAACAATTCTTCAATGTTTTGGTTGAACTTAGCTGAGATTTCAACAAATTCAGAATCTCCACCCCAGGCAGTTGACATAACACCATGCTCTGCCAATTCACCGATAACACGTTCTGGGTTGGCACCTGGTTTATCAATCTTGTTGATAGCTACGATGATTGGAACGTTGGCCGCTTTTGAGTGGTTGATGGCTTCGATAGTCTGAGGCATAACCCCATCATCGGCCGCTACAACCAAGATGGTAATATCGGTAACAGACGCACCACGCGCACGCATAGAGGTGAAGGCCGCGTGTCCCGGTGTATCAAGGAAGGTAATCTTCTTGCCATTTTCCACGATTTGGTAGGCACCGATATGCTGTGTGATACCACCCGCTTCACCTGTCGCTACTCGAGAGTTACGAAGGGTATCTAGAAGGGTTGTTTTACCATGGTCAACGTGTCCCATGATGGTTACAACTGGTGGACGCTCAACCAATTCATCTTCGTTAAGATAGCCATCTTCGACAAAGAAACGTTCGATGTCGGCATTATCTACTTCAACCTTTTGTTTGGCTTCGATACCATAATCCACCATGAGGAGTTCGATGGTTTCTCCATCCAAGGATTGGTTTTGTGTGGCCATGACACCCATCATAAAGAGTTTCTTAACGATTTCAGCTGGTTCACGTTTGATACGTTTTGCGATTTCCGCAACAGTCATACCATCTGTATACTCAAATTCTGTTGGCAATTCATGGAACTTACGCTCTGTAACAGGTTTTGGAGTCTGGTTACGGTTGTTTTGCTTGTTCCCTTTTTTATTTTTCTTGTTGTTATTCCAGTTACTATTTCTTTGATTTCTCACTTGATTCTGATTACTTCGATTCTTTTGTTGTTTTCTAGGACCATCTTCTTCGTGATCATAATCGTCACGTTCTTTGTCTGGTCGAGCTTGTTTTTTACGACGTGTATCCACTGGCGCTTCTTTCGCTACAGGAGCTACTGCTACTGCTGGCTGCGTTTGTTCAGCTAGCTTAGCAGCTTCCTCAAAGATTTCCTCAGGTTCCCTGCGTCTATTAGCTTGAGCCAAGGCTTCTTTGGCAGCTTGCGATTGTTTGAAGCGCTCCTCGCTTGAGCGTGCGTATTCTGCATTTTGCTCTGCTTTTAGAGCCGCTGCACGGGCTTTAAAGTCAACACGTGGTCCAGCTTGTTTTGGCTGGAAGTCTTGTTGCTGACGGCGATCATTGCCACGATTCCCTTGACCTTGTGGTTTTTTCCCTTGGTCGTTAAATCGGCGATTGTCGCGGTTTCCTTGACCAGGTTTGCCACCATTACGGCCGTCGTTTTTCTGACGGTTGCTGTTTTGTTGTTGGTCACGGTTGTTGCCCTTGTTTTGTTTGCGTCGCTCTGCCTGCTCTTTGGCACGCGCCTCACGCTCCGCCTTGAAGTTTCGACTCTGTGGTCTTGCGGCCACTACTTTTTCTTCCTTAGGAGCTGCAGGTGTAGCTGGTTTGCTTTCTTCCTTTGCGGCTACTGGTTTAGTTGATGCAGGCTTTTCAGCTTTCTTTTCTACACTTGCTTTTGGTGTCGCAGGTTTTGCTTCTGCTTTCGGAGCAGGTGCAGGTTTAAAGCTAGCTGCGATTTGCTCAGCAGCAGTAGCTTCCACGCTCGATGAGTGGCTTTTCACATCCAAGCCCAACTCTTTTGCACGCGCTACAACTTCTTTACTTTCTTTTCCAAGTTCTTTTGCGATTTCGTACAATCTTTTCTTAGACAAATCATGTCCTCCTCTTCTATTCCATAAGAGACCTCATTTTCTTTGTAAATCCAGCATCTGTCACAGCCAAAACCTTTCGCGATTTTCCGACTGCTATGCTTAATTCCAGTGTTGAAAACACGGTTATAACTTCTACTTGATAATAGTCACTTTTATCTTGAATCTTCTTGGTCAGATTAGGACCAGCATCATGGGCTAGAAAGACTAACTTGACTTTCTGGTCTTGGATAGCCTTGACCACCAATTCCTCACCCGATATGATCCGGCCTGCTCGTTGAGCCAATCCCAAGAGATTGCTTATTTTTTGCTTATTCAAGTCCTAACTCTCTTCTTTTAATCTTATGATCCACATAAGCGATTAACTCGTCATAAAAGTCCTCTTCGACTTCCATGTTAAAGCTACGGTTAAAGACTTTCTTCTTTTTGGCCTCTAGGGCTTCTGTATTGTCTAGCTTGATATAAGCGCCGCGACCATTGGCCTTGCCTGTCGGATCGATAAAGACCTGTCCTTCTTTGTTCTTGACAATGCGGAGTAAATCACGCTTATCAATCACTTCATTGGATACAACGGACTTGCGCAAAGGGATTTTTCTTGTTTTCATCTTCCCCTCCTCTAGCAGCTTTTATTCTTCGATCAATTCGTCCGCAGCTGCGTAATCCACTTGACCTGCTTCTTCCATAGCTTCAAACTCACTGGCAGACTTGATATCGATACGGTAACCTGTCAAATGAGCTGCTAAGCGAACGTTTTGTCCACGACGACCGATCGCAAGAGAAAGTTTGTTATCAGGTACAACGACCAAGGCACGTTTGCTGTCGTTTTCATCAAAGATAACTTGGTCAACTTCTGCTGGTGCGATAGCATTGTAGATAAACTCAGCTGGATCTGCTACCCACTCGATAACGTCGATGTTTTCTTCAACAGGAATCATGCGATCGCTCTTAGCATCGTAACGAGCTGGGTGGAATTTGCTGGTGATTTTCTTGATATTGGCACCACCACGACCAACGATTGTCCCGATAGCGTCCACGTTTGGATTGTGGCTACGAACGGCAACTTTCGTACGGTCACCAGCTTCGCGGGCTACGCTCATAATTTCAACAGTTCCATCATAGACTTCTGGAATTTCTTGCTCCATCAAGCGTTTGATCATTTCTGGATGGCTACGACTAACAAAGACATTGACACCACGAGGGTTGTCTTCAACCTTGTAAACATAAACTTCGATTCGGTCGTGGGAAGCAAAGACTTCTCCAGGGATTTGGTCTTGTTTGGACAATTGGGCTTCGATGCTGCCGAGATTGACATAGATAAAGCGGTTGTCAAAACGTTCTACTGTACCAGACATGATTTCTTGTTCATGTTCTTTATAAGTATTGTAAGTGATGGCACGTGTTTGCTTGCGCATTTTTTCCATGATGGTTTGTTTGGCAGATTGGGCTGCTACACGACCAAACTCAGCTGGTGCTTCTTCAAACTTGATTTTGTCACCAAGCTCATAGGCTGAATTAATGGCAAGAGCATCTTTCAAGCTGATTTCCAAACGGCTATCAAATACTTCATCAACAACTTCACGAACAGTATAGACAGTAAAGTCGCCTGTCTTTTCATTGAAGTCAATAGCTACGCTGTCAGATTGACCATAGCGTCTGCGATAAGCGGAACGAAGCGACTCTACTACTGCGTCGATGATGTCTTCTTTTTTGATTCCCTTGTCTTCTTCCAAAATGCGGAAGGCCTCTAGCATTTCTTTACTCATGTTTTCTTTGCTTTTGAATCCTCAAAAGCTATCCTTTCTTTTCTATAGTTTTACTGCTAAACGTGCTTTTGATACTAAACTGTATGGAATTTGGACAGTTTTCTTACGTGTCTTGTCCATATACTCCATAGTCAACTCATCCTCTTCAAAGGATATCAAGGTTCCTTCAAAGACTTTTTGCTTATCAATGGCTTGGTAGAGCCCGACATGGATGTATTTCCCAACAGCTCCAGCGACAGCATCCTTGGTTTTCAAAGGACGTTCCAAGCCTGGACTGGTGATTTCTAGGAAATATTGTTCTGGGAAGGGATCGGGCTTGATGGTGTCTAGGACAGGACTGATGATTTCTGTCAAGTCTGTCGTGTCGTTCAAGGTAATTCCTTCGGGTTTATCTACAAAAATACTGAGAATCATGTCACTGCCAATCTTTCCATACTCGATATCCACGAGCTCGAAAGGCGCTTGGATGACAGGTTCTACAACTTCTCTGACTAATTCTACGATTGTTGCGATTTCGTCCACCTCCTCATAAGCAAGAGGCGAAGATATTTCCCCGCCTCTCTTTCTCATATTCTTACTATCAGTATAGCACGTTTGTCAATTTATGTAAAGTATTAGCACTCAAACAGCTGGTTTTCAAGCTATTTCTTAAAATTCTGCTTCAACTCGATAGATCACTTGACCCTTGCTTGAGAATTTTTGCTCATATTCCGTCATGACATTGCCTTCAAAATCACTGGCATGCAAGTCTAGCCAGACGCCATTGAGCTTCATCCCATACTGAGAAAAGCTCACTAGACTGTACTCAAACAAGCCACGATTGTCTGTCTTGAAATGGATTTCCCCATTCTCAGGCAAGATGCGCTTGAAGGTATCCAAGAAACTCTTGTAAGTCAAACGACGCTTTTCATGGCGTTTTTTAGGCCAGGGATCTGAAAAGTTTAGGTAGAGACGATCAATCTCACCGTCTTCAAAGTAGTCGGTCAAATCTGAACCATCTACCCACAACAACTTGATATTGGGAACTCCAACTTCAAGCACCTTGTCCAAGGCATAACTCAATACCGACTTTTGAATGTCAATCCCGATGTAGTTGATGTCAGGATTTTGCTTGGCCATTCCTGATACGAAGGCCCCTTTCCCACTTCCAACCTCTACATGAATAGGATGATCATTTCCAAACAAGTCTCGCCATTTCCCTTTAGCTTCTATGGGATTGAGGACTACATACTGGGGATTAGCCTCTAGTAATTCTGTCGCCCCTTTACGATTTCTAACTCTCATCTCTTCTTTCCATACTTATCGCGGAAGACACGCAAGGCATAAATCTCCCGGTTTACATTGTCTAAATCTTGATTTTCACAGTATTTGGCAATCTGGTTCAAGTAAGAATACTGACCATACCAATACAATTTATCTAACACTGTCTGATTGTACTTATAGCCGTAGTCTCTCAACCATTGGCGCCACTGATGATCTGGAATGTAGTGGCATAGCAAATGCGCCACATCAAACATACGATCCGTCAGACGAACCGAGTCCCAATCCACTAGATAAACGAGTCCACTCTCTGTCTCAATCCAATTACTATGACGAAGATCCCCGTGCACAATCGTTGCATGGTCTTCCCTAAAACCTGGAACCGTCTTACCTAGCTCCGCAATCACACTGTTCAAATAGTGGTTCTGCTTCAAGATTTCTGGAACTCCTTGCTGCCAAGAACGTAGCAAATCAACTGGTGTTTCCATGGTATATCCCAAACGACTCAACTGCTTCATCAAAGGACGCGAGCGGTGAAGGCGGTTCAAGATATTGATAATCTGCTTACGATTCATATCGTAAGGGGTCAAGATTTTACCTGTCAGCCATTCCTGAGCACACATATCACGGCCATCTGGCAAACGACGAGTCCATAGTAATTGAGGAGCGATTTGTTCTCTGGCTAGGCCAGGTAGGATTGGAGAGGTGTTCATTTTTACAAAGACGCGCTTCCCATCAGGGTAGCTTCCCATATAAGCTTTGCCACTCTTCCCAGGGATAGGGGTCAGCGTTAGCTCATTATCACCCAAGTCCATTTCTTTCCTCCGTATAAAGTTTCCTTACTATTCTACTAGTTTTTGGTCTATTCGTCAACCAATCTTTTTAGTTGGTAAGGCAAATAAAACAATTGTAGGAAGAGACCAGCCCCTACAAGAGCCAACAAGGCTATTTTTTCTTGAAAAACCACTGCTCCGACCAGCAATTCTAACAAAAGAACTGCACTTCCCACACCAAGCACAATCTGTTTCAATCCCTTTTCTTTCTCCCCTTTTTCTAGCGGAAAGAGCTGGGTCAAGTATTGGTAATCAAAGGCATGATAGAGGGCCAGTAACTGAAAGAGCAGGAGATAGTTAAATAAAACTACTACTGCTGTCGCGATCCAAGCTTGTTCGATAAAGACTAGAGCTAACAAGGATAGGAGCAAAAGACGCAAACTAAGGGCAAAGAGGTCTCCATTTCGCAGGTAAGAACGGAGATAGAGGTTTTGCCAAATTTTCCCAGGTACCTTCTGAACAGTCTTTAGGATAAAATCCAGATAAGCGCGACGTTTGACACTATTTGAAACGCCCTTGACCTGAGTAAAGAGAGCAAAGAAACGAAGCAAAACTTGCTTGCGTTTGCTTTCTTGGGCAATCACATAGTCCCAGTCGATTCCAGTCTCAGTAAAACATTTACTGGCTTTTTGACGAAAGAGCAGGTATTTCCCAGCTCCCAATAAAACCACATAGATGAGAAAGACTGGAAAACCATAGCCCATGGCTAAAAACAAGGGTACAAACAAAAGCAAGAAAAGGGTCTGGACAAAGAGCCAAAAAACTAGCGAGCGCACTGTCTGCCCTTTGAGGTGGGACTTAACCTCCTCTTCACTGACTAAGAGAAAGAGCTTGTCAGGTCCTTCCATGTAGGTCGCGATTCCTCCCCAAGCCAAAAGTAAGACAGATACAATCCCCAAAAACAAGAGGATAGGCCAGTGGTTTTCAGGAAAATCTTGCAAGAGTTGACTATACTGGTAAGCTAGAAAACCGATGAGAACTAGCAGAAACAAGACAAAGTGGTCATTGAGAACATAACGGAGATAACCGACACACTCTTTACGAAAAGCCTGTTTTCGCTTTAAAAACGAGTCTTTCATAGCTCCTCCTCTTTGGTCAGAGCCAAGTAAATATCATTCAAACTCGCTTCAGGCATGTCAAAGGCTTCGCGGAGTTGCTGGAGGTTCCCCTGAGCCCGCACCTCTCCCTTGTGGAGAATGACAAAGGCATCACACATCTTCTCCGCCGAATCCAGCACGTGGGTACTCATGAGGATAGACTTACCTTTTTGCTTTTCTACTTCCAAAAGCTGAATCAAGTCGGCAATCGCCAGCGGATCGAGCCCAAGAAAAGGCTCATCAACGATAAAGAGGCTCGGATCCACCACAAAAGCACAGATAATCATGACCTTCTGCTTCATTCCTTTGGAAAAATGCACTGGAAACCAGTCTAATTTTTGGTCCAAACGAAACATTTTTAACAAAGATTCTACTCGCTCAAAAGCCACTTTTTGCTCAATACCATAGGCCATAGCCACCGTTTCGATATGCTCTCTGAGAGTCAATTCCTCATACAGACTAGGCGTTTCTGGGATATAGCCAATCTGCCTGCGATAGCTGGTCGCATCTTCTCGCAGGGTGAGACCATTAATCTTGATTTCTCCACTGTAAGGTGTCAACAGACCAATAATCTCATTGATTGTCGTTGATTTCCCAGCACCGTTGAGACCAATCAAACCGACCAACTGCCCACTTTCAACTGTAAAGGACACATCTTTCAAGACAGGAACGTGAACATAGCCTCCTATCAGGTTTTTAATTTCTAACATATTTTCTCCGAATCTGGTATAATGTAGCTATATTATATCAAAATTCAATACAGTAGAGGTGGATTTTATGTCAGATTGCATTTTTTGTAAGATCATCGCAGGGGAGATTCCTGCTTCAAAAGTATACGAGGATGAGCAAGTTCTTGCCTTTCTTGATATCTCTCAAGTAACGCCTGGACACACCCTCATTGCACCCAAAGAGCACTATCGCAATCTTTTGGAGATGGACGCTGCCAGCGCTAGCCAACTCTTTGCCCAAGTACCAACAGTGGCTCAAAAAGTCATGAAGGCTACCAAGGCTGCCGGAATGAACATCATCGCCAACTGTGAGGAAGTTGCTGGTCAAACAGTCTTTCATACTCACGTGCATCTCGTACCTCGCTACGGTGCAGAAGATGACCTCAAGATTGACTTTATCGCCCACGAACCTGACTTTGACAAACTTGCCCAAGTCGCTGAAACCATTAAAAACGCTTAAGGAGATGCCATGAAACTATCCAATCTATTGCTATTTGCAGGAGCTGCAGCTGGAAGTTATTTTGTCGTGAAAAATCGCCAAGCCATTCAGGATGAAGTGCTGGATACAACTGACCGCGTCCAAGCTATCAAGGCTGATTTGGATATCATACAAAACAGCCTGCAAATCATCGACCAACAAAAAGCCCTTATCAAGGAATACCAAAAAGACTTGACCTACAAGTTCAAAGTCTTAGAAAAAGATTTCCAAACCAGACTAGCTGTAATAAAAGAAACACAGGAGCTTGAGGATAAGTAAAAAGAGCCCGACGGCTCTTTTTAGTTTATAGATTTTTTAAGACTTTCCTTAAGTAATGACGGACGGTAGCGACCTTCTTCGAAGTTCCATACCTAAACTTTGAACCTAGGTCTCAAAGTTTCCGAACACCTGAAATCAACCGGTTTCAGGTGTTTTCATTACAGCGAAAACTCTGGAAAGTATTTGATTTATACTCAATGAAAATCAAAGAGCAAACTAGGAAACTAGCCGCAGACTATACTGGAGTACGGCAAGGCGACGTTGACGCGGTTTGAAGAGATTTTCGAAGAGTATTAGTTATGAAACGGTGAATGAGTTGTCTCAATTGTGGTGTATAGTTGATGGGATATAGCTGGTTTACGCTTTAAAAAGAGCCACTCGGCTCTTTTTAGTTTATTCTCCTTCAAAGGCATCTTTTATATGGTCAAAGAATCCTTTTTTCTTTGGATTGACTTTCAAGTCGCCAGCAGCTGCGAATTCTTTAAGCGCTGCTTTTTGGCGGTCGTTCAAACCTGTCGGAGTCACGACATTAACAGTAACGTATTGGTCACCAACGGCACCGCCACGAAGGCTCGGTGCTCCCTTGCCACGTAGACGGAATTTCTTGCCAGTCTGTGTTCCTTCTGGGATAACCAATTCAACATCTCCATGCACGGTTGGAATTTCAACAGTATCTCCAAGAGTAGCTTGGACGATATTAAGATTTAACTTGTAGAAAATAGTGGTTCCTTCACGTTCAAACTTGTCGCTAGCTTCCACAGAAACTACTACATACAAGTCACCATAAGGCCCACCGTTAAAGCCTGCTTCACCTTGACCAGCTAGACGAATTTGTTGACCAGTTTCCACACCAGCAGGAATTTTCACATGTACGCTATGAGCTTGTTTTTCATGACCTGTTCCATGACAAGTTGTACATGGATCCTTGATTTCTTTTCCGCGACCATGACAGACATCACAAGTTACTTGACGGCGCATCATACCAAGCGGAGTCTGCGTATCGACATTAATGACTCCAGCGCCATGACAGCGTCCACAAGTGACTGGACTTGTCCCTGGCTTAGCACCAGATCCATTACATGTACGACAGCTTGCTTCACGGTTGTACTTAACTTCTTTTTCTGTTCCGAAGATAGCTTCTTCAAAGGTCAAGTTCACACGGTACTGGAGGTCATCCCCTTGACGAGGAGCGTTTGGATTGCGTGAAGCTCCGCCTCCGCCGAAAAAACTTGAGAAGATATCCTCAAAACCACCGAAGCCACCTGCTCCGTCAAAACCACCGAAGCCACCGGCACCACCAAAGCCACCGTTGGCACCTGCAGCACCATATTGGTCGTAGGCCGCACGTTTTTGGTCGTCACTCAAAGTCTCATAGGCTTCTTGAACTTCCTTGTATTTTTCCTCAGCGCCAGGCTCCTTGTTGATATCTGGGTGATATTTTTTGGAAAGCTTACGATAAGCCTTTTTGATCTCGTCTGCCGAAGCGTTTTTTGACACCCCCAGACGATCATAAAATTCAGTATTGTTCATAATTCAAGATACAAAGGGCGTCAAACGGACACAGCCAAAATAGGAGTTTTGACGACGGACGCTTACGTCCTAGAAAAAACTATCTTTTTGGCACAGTCCGTAGCCCGTGTTCAGTTACTCGAACACCCTTATTCCTTTCTATAGTTTATAAGTAAATCATTAGAGTGTATTTTCTATACTCTGCTTCACTTCATCAAACTCTTTGTCCGACAGAGTAAAAAATAAGTCCTCTTCTGAATATTCGTTCTGTTCTTTAAAATAGTTGTCAGTATTTTCTGCCAAACCTAGACCAAGTATCACTTTTCTTGCAAACTCTTGATGTGCAAAACCGATAGCCGTAATGATTTGTTTATCTTGCACAAGAACTTTCGGTTGGAAATTCTCACGTGGAAGAAATTCAAAATAGTCAAAGAAGTTTTGCCAAATTCCACCTGTGAATTTCGTGTCCTTCAACAGACCTGCCTTCGCTAATAAAAGAGGCGCTGAAGAAATGGCTGCAATCAAGACATCTCGCTCACCAAGATCCCTCAAAAACGAATTTAATTTTTCATCCTGTAGAGCAGACCCTATATTTACCATTCCTGGTAAAATGATACAAGAATACTCTTCTAGACGTATTTGATTCAACGTCTTCGTCGGTTGGCAGGGCAAACCATCTTCAGAGACAATCATCGAATGATTTGAAGCGACATAATCAATCGTGATGTCAAAAGAAAGAGCTAAAGTACTTGTTAAAGTGGCTATCTCATAAAGAGAAAAATTAGGATAAATGACACAAAGTACTTTTTTCATAAGCTACACCCTCTATTTTACCGAAAAACAGAGGCTGGGTTGCAACCTCTGGATTTCCAATTTGTATTAATTAAACCATTTAAATTGAAATGACTCTTTTATTTTTTATACTTCAACTGATACTTTTTCTCTACTGCGTCATAGCTAGCAACTGAAATCATAATAATGTCTTCATCACTGTAATTCTCAGCCCTTACTTGTCGTGTTATAGAATAATCGTCATCACCTGAGTTTTCCTCGACACATGCTAAATATGTTGGAAAGACTGTATCTGTATGAAATTTTACTCTTGTAATTTCATCATCTTGACTATAATGAATTTCTAAAAATTTATTACCAACGATATCATCCAAATAATACAACGAAATTTGTTGTTCATTATTCTTACGGTAGATTTCTAAACCGTTTTTCTCAAGTTTGGCAATTAATTCATCAACTTTCATTAAATTCTCCTGACTTATAGTTTACTTCTCCGTAAACTCTCCGTCTACGACGTCATCGCCTGCGTTTCCTGTTGCTTGTGCGCCTTCTGCTCCTGCTTGAGCTTGTTGCGCTGCTGCGGCTTGTTCGTAGAGTTTAACAGCAAGTCCTTGAGCTTTTTCGTTCAATGCTTCAAGTTTTGCTTTCATTTCGTCCAAGTTGTTGTCTTCTTGAGCTTTCTTAAGGTCATCAAGGGCAGCTTGGGCAGCATCACGTTCTGCATCGAAGCCTTTGCCTTCAGTTTCCTTAATTGTCTTTTCAGTCGCAAAGATGGCTTGGTCAACTTCGTTACGAAGGTCTACTTCTTCTTTACGTTTCTTATCTGCTTCAGCGTTAGCTTCTGCATCTTTCATCATGCGGTCGATTTCTTCGTCAGTCAAGCCAGAGTTAGATTGGATAACAATTGTTTGTTCTTTTTGAGTTCCAAGATCTTTAGCCTTAACAGATACGATACCGTTCTTGTCAATGTCAAATGTTACTTCGATTTGAGGAATTCCACGAGGTGCAGCTGGGATATCAGTCAATTGGAAGCGTCCAAGAGTCTTATTATCTGCTGCCATTGGGCGTTCACCTTGAAGAACGTGGATATCAACGGCTGGTTGGTTGTCTGCCGCAGTTGAGAAGACTTGTGATTTAGATGTTGGAATAGTAGTGTTGCGATCAATAAGTTTTGTGAAGACGCCACCCATTGTTTCGATACCGAGTGACAATGGTGTCACATCAAGAAGGACAACGTCTTTAACATCACCAGTGATCACACCACCTTGGATGGCAGCACCCATAGCAACTACTTCATCAGGGTTTACTGATTTGTTTGGTTCTTTACCAGTTTCAGCTTTCACAGCTTCTACAACGGCTGGGATACGAGTTGAACCACCAACAAGGATAACTTCGTCGATTTCTGACAAGCTCAAACCTGCATCTGAAAGAGCTTGACGAACTGGAACTTTTGTACGTTCTACAAGGTCACGAGTCAAATCATCAAATTTCGCACGAGTCAAAGTCATTTCCAAGTGAAGAGGTCCAGCCTCACCTGCAGTGATGAATGGCAAGCTGATTTGTGTTGAAGTTACACCAGAAAGATCTTTCTTAGCTTTTTCAGCCGCATCTTTCAAACGTTGCATTGCCATCTTGTCAGTAGACAAGTCAATACCGTTTTCTTTCTTGAATTCTGCTACCAAGTGGTCGATGATTTTTTGGTCAAAGTCGTCACCACCGAGTTTGTTATCCCCTGCAGTTGACAATACATCGAAGACACCGTCACCCAATTCAAGGATAGATACGTCGAAGGTACCACCACCAAGGTCGAATACCAAGATTTTTTCTTCTTTGTCAGTCTTGTCCAAACCATAAGCAAGGGCTGCTGCTGTTGGTTCGTTGACGATTCGTTCTACTTCAAGACCAGCAATTTTACCAGCGTCTTTAGTTGCTTGACGTTGAGCGTCGTTGAAGTAGGCTGGGACTGTGATAACTGCTTTGGTTACTTTTTCACCAAGGTACTCTTCCGCATAACCTTTCAAGTATTGAAGGATCATAGCTGAGATCTCTTGTGGAGTGTATTCTTTCCCATTTGCAGAAACTTTTTCAGAAGTTCCCATCTTAGATTTGATAGAGATAACTGTATCTGGGTTTGTAACTGCTTGACGTTTTGCGGCATCACCAACGATGATTTCTCCGTTTTTGAATGATACTACAGATGGAGTTGTACGGTTACCTTCTGGGTTTGCGATGATTTTGCTTTCAGTTCCTTCAAGAACTGCAACTGCTGAGTTTGTTGTACCTAAGTCAATACCGATAATTTTAGACATGTGTTTTTCTCCTTAAATTTTAATTCGAATTTTGATTTTTTGATATTTCCCTTAAGTGGTGGGGACGTGAGCAACTCCCTTCGGGATTTCATCACTTATTTTTGAGCCTATTGTCTCAAAAATCCCCCTGTTTCACCACGGCGGGCAATATCTTTCTTGCAAGCCTCCGGCTTGTTTTTTATCTTTCTTCATAGTTTATTGTCGTTTCGGACAAGTTTTTAAGTTCTCTAGCCTAGTTATATACTACTACCATGGCTGGGCGTAGGATGCGGTCATGGAGTTTGTAGCCTTTTTGGAAGACCTGGGCGATGGTGTCTGCTGGGTGTTCATCGTCTGCTGGGAGAGTTTGGATGGCCATGTGATAGTTATGGTCAAATTCGCCGTCAGCTGCGATTTCTTCGATTCCTTCTTCTTTCAAGGCATGTACCAAGCTCTCCTGCACCATCTCCAATCCTTTTTTGACATCGTCTGTCAAACCTTCAACTGCTAGTGCACGTTCTAAGTTGTCAAGCGATGGTAAGATTGCTTTTGCCAGGTCTTGGCTACGATAACGTTGCAAGTTTTGACGTTCTTCATTGGCACGGCGTTGGATGTTCTGCATTTCTGCATGAGCGCGAAGGTATTTGTTTTCGAACTCATCCGCGCGTTCATTTGCCAAGTCCAACTCAGACTTCTCAGGAGTTGTTTCTTCAGTCGTTTCCACAACTTCCTCTTCTTTCATTTCTTCGTTTTTTTTATCTTGGGCCATTTTCGCCTCCTTTAATGATTTCAAAATTAATTTACTTCGTAATGATTACTGCTGAGGTAGCGATAAAAATCTGTCAACTTCATGGTCAAAACACGATTGACCACATTGACTTGGTTGACCAATTGCTGGTAGTCCAGATTGACCGGACCGATAATCGCCAAAATTCCAAAACCACGATAAGGGATGAGGAATTTACTGCTAATCACTGCTAAATCAGCTAGACAAGACTCTTGACTATCTGCAACACGCACATTTTGCATCTGATCTTCATGCAGACCCTCACGAATCTCTAGAGCCACCTTTTGCGGTTGGTCAAAGAACTGATAGGCTGCTAGATTGGCAAAATTTAAGAGATTGACTTTTCCCGCTACTACAATGTTTTCGTTGAACATTTCTTTAAAAATGTGTTCAAAGAGATCCATGACATTGTCCGTTGTTGTGAAGTAACGCTGGATAATCTGCGGGATCTCCGTCCGAATCTTGTAGTGAATATCTAGAACCGTGTGACCGAGGAAACGTTCTTGAATCAAGGTCTTGAGGCGATTTAAATCTTCCTGCAAGAAGTTCCTTGGAATCAGAAATTGACTGGTAACCGTTCGGGACTCGTCTAGGGTAAATACTGCCAAGGCTGTATGTTGTCCCAAAACAACGATATCAAAGGCTGTCAACCGTTGCCTGCTCGGTTCAACATCCAGAGCCACTACCGTACAGCCACTCAGGTCTGTCAGTAGATTAGCAGCCTCTTGTAGAATATCTTCCAGTTTGAAGAATTCCTGATCAAAGGCTTTGACAATCTCGTATACCTCATTTTCAGCCAGTCTGTCAAAAACCAGCGAGTGTTTCACATAGTACTGAAAACCAGCAACACTTGGCATCCGACCGCTTGAGGTATGAGCCTTCTCAAGCAAACCCTGCTTTTCTAAAGCCGCCATGTCATTACGAATGGTAGCACTACTAGAATTGATAGACTCTTGTAGCGCCTTGGATCCGACAGGTTCGTGCGTTTTGGTAAAGATGTCAATAATCAGATTTAAAATATCCTGTTGACGCTCTGTAACCATCTCATCACTCCTCTCTGTCTGATCGATTAGCACTCTATGCATCCAAGTGCTAACTCATGATTCTATTATACACCCTTAGAAGAGAATGTCAAGGCAAAAACTCAAAAAATTAGCACTCTTTTACCAAGAGTGCTAAAAATCAGTCTGCAGACCTAGAATCTTACTTCTCATCTACTTGGTATTTCCTTTTAAGTCTGAAAAAACCATAGATTAGATAAGAAATTAAGCAAGCGTTTAAAACGAAAATAATAAAGAAAGACTGAGACAAGTTTTCTCGATACAAACTCATGCAAACAACAAGACTACCTGAAAAAGTGGCTATACAGGAACGAAGTCTAGACCGCATAACTTCCCATCTAAGACCCTTACTCATATAGACTTTCTCCTCTGAAAGTATATCAGAAGTTGGTTTACGAAGAATCGAACAAAAACCTGTTTCTATCAATTCCCAACCGCTATTTCTAAAATCTTGTAGTTCATGCTTATACTTTTTAAGAAATCTAGAATCATAGATATGATAGATGATATCATCTGGTTGACATTGTTCAAAATAGAAAAAGCCCAAACGACTCGTTCTATAACTCCAGCCTTTCAAGTGCATCTCGTGTAAATATTCTTCTTCCTTGTCCAAATCAACAATGGTGAAAATCCGAAATTGTACTTTGCTATTCATTGTCTTACCTCCAAATCAGAAAACATACATGATTTTATTTTTCAGATAATTCTTTCCACTTTTGAAACAAGCTCCAAAAAATATAAGAAATCTGAACCACAAAAACTATCAATAAAACACAATCTATTATGACAATCAAAAACATTCCCCAACTGAAAGAACTAGCTCCACTGACAAACTTTGAGAAAACCGGTAGTAGAGCTAAAAATAGAATCAAAATAGGAAGCATCCGCATTATTAAAATCCGTTTGATCATAGCTAACTTCCCTGTAGCGTCATTATAGATTTCAAACTCAGTATCCGATTCAATTTCAGAATGTGCTTTTCTAAAATAGGAAAAACTATTCAAGTCTGTAATATGCTCCCAACCACAGTCTTTAAATAGTTGTATATAGGAGGCTCTCTCTGATTTTTTCATGGGATAAAAGTCCAACTGATAAGACACCTGCTCCGGTTGGCACTTTTCAAAAGTATACTTAACCGCAACTACTAAGTTAGAGTAGCTTACTTCCTTAAGTTTCCAGCCCTTAGCATGCATTTCCCCAAGGTATAAGGCCTCTCTATCATAATCTGCAATTGTAGATATCCGATATACAACCTTCTTTTCCATCATCCTTCCTCCCGACTGTTTCTATAGAGCCGTTCAATACGTTTCAATTCAATCTCCAAAACCTTTCGTCCCAAATCTGTTATCTGATAGATTTTACGTTTTTCCTCTTCCCGGATAAAGGAAATCAAGCCATCCTTTTCCATCTTTGACAAGGTTCCATACATAGTTCCAGGACTAATCGAAACTTGCGAATCTGTCATCTCCTTGACCTTTTGTGTGATACCATATCCATGGTTCTCCTTCTGTAGACAGAACAAGATATAAAATCCTGTTTCCGTCATGGGAAGGTAAACACGCCTAATCTTATCTGTTAATTCCATTTAATCCCACCTCCTATTTAGTTCGATATATCGCACTTCGTTATATAAGATATATCACAGCTCGATATAAAATGCAAGAAAAAAGACCACCCTCAGGTAATCTTTCTTCTATATTAATAAAGATCTAAATAATTATCAACTTCCCATTGTGAAACAAAGGTCGCATAGCTAGCCCACTCGATACGTTTCGCTTCAAGGAAGCTAGTGTAGATGTGTTCACCTAGGGCCGCCTTGACCACTTCATCCTCTGTCAAAGCTTTCAAGGCGTTGTGAAGAGTTGATGGAAGATCAGTAATCCCAGCTTCCTTACGCTCTTCTGCTGTCATGATGTAGATATTTTCTTCAATAGGAGCTGGTGCTTCGATTTTGTTTTCAATACCATGCAAACCAACTTCCAAAAGAACCGCCATAGCGATGTATGGGTTTGCCATTGGGTCCACTGAACGCAACTCAAGACGTGTTCCCATACCACGTGAAGCTGGCACGCGCACAAGTGGCGAACGGTTACGGCCAGCCCAAGCTATGTAAACAGGCGCTTCATAACCTGGAACCAAACGTTTGTATGAGTTAACTGTTGGGTTCATGATGGCAGTATAGTTGTAAGCATGCTTGATCAAACCGCCAAGGAAATGGTAGGCCGTTTCAGACAACTGCATTCCTTTTGGATCATTTGGATCAAAGAAGGCATTATTTCCTTCTGCATCAAACAAGGACATATTACAGTGCATACCTGATCCAGCAATACCAAATTTTGGTTTTGCCATAAAGGTTGCGTACAAACCGTGTTTACGAGCAATGGTTTTAACAACGAGTTTAAAGATTTGAATCTTGTCACAGGCACGGAGGACTTCATCATACTTGAAGTCAATTTCATGTTGTCCAACCGCAACCTCGTGGTGACTCGCTTCTACTTCAAATCCCATTTTGGTCAAGACATTCACAATTTCACGACGTGTATTGTCCGCAAGGTCAGTAGGCGCCAAATCAAAGTAGCCACCCTTGTCATTTACTTCAAGTGTTGGATCCCCATTTTCATCCAACTTAAATAGGAAGAATTCTGGTTCTGGACCAAGGTTGAAAGATTTGAATCCTACTTCTTCCATATGACGAAGTGCACGCTTCAGATTACCACGTGGGTCACCTGCAAATGGTTCGCCTTCTGTTGTATAGACATCACAGATCAAACCTGCAACACTTCCATTTTCATCTCCCCATGGGAAGACTGTCCATGTATCCAAGTCTGGGTACAAGTACATATCTGACTCATTGATACGTACAAAACCTTCAATAGAAGAGCCATCAAACATGGCTTTGTTTGATAAGACTTTATCTAACTGTTCATCTGTAGCAGGAATTTCGACGTTTTTCATGGTTCCCAGAATATCTGAAAACATGAGACGGATAAAGGTAACATTTTTTTCCTTGACTTCACGACGAATATCTGCAGCTGTGATTGGCATGGGTTTTCTCCTTAATATATGACTACTTGCGATTGCCTAACCGCGACCAAAGGGTGACCGTACTGAAGCAAAGCGCCCCTGCTGGAGGAGTTCATTGTGGAGTGCGCGACGCACTTCCGTCTGACTCACGGCTTTCTTGGACTTCGCCTCGCGTTCAGCATATTTTTTCTTAATCGCAGCAATATTATGACCTTCAGAGATATAATCTTTGATTTCAAGTAGACGATCCATGTCATTCAAAGAATACATGCGACGGTTCCCTTCGTTTCGATCAGGCTTTATCAACTCTTGATCTTCATAATAACGAATCTGACGCGCCGAGAGATCGGTCAATTTCATAACACTGCCGATAGGAAAAACAGCCATATTTCGGCGAAATTCTCTTTCCTTCATTTACAATTTCCTTCTTCCTGTCTATTATAGTCTAAAAAAAGACATACGTCAACGAATAATGTCATAAAATGTAACATTATTTTCTTTTTTTCTCCCAAAAGAGTTTCAGTTGCTCAATATCATAATTTACAAGGATTGCGACAAAAACTCCCATAAATGTTTCAAATACGCGCGCAAACACGTACAAAAATGTTTCTCCGCTTGGTATTGATAGGGTAATAATCAACATAGCCGCTACACCACCGATAACTCCTGCCTTGTTGTTCATGGCAACGTTTGTCATAATGGTTAACATGGTGCAAATCGGAACAACTAGTAAGGTTACCCAAAAGGCTTCATGAAATAAAGTGTTTAAGAGGAAAAAGACAAGGGCGTAAAAACCGCCAATACTATTTCCTAAGATACGCGAAGTTCCAAAATGGACGCTCTTATCAAAGCTCTCTCGTAAACTGAAGACTGCTGTCAATGCTCCGATTTGAAGCCCCTTCCAGCCAAAAAAACCAAAAATCAAGAGAACTATAAATACGGCAATCCCTGTTTTGAAGGTTCGCATACCAAGCTTGAACTGTGACTTATCAAATTTATATTTTTTAAAATAACTCATAATCTCAACTTTCTACTACCATTTTAACATAAATTAGTTGATTTTATGAGTGAAAATCAATAGGAAGCGTTTTTAATTTAGGGCTATAAAAAAGAGGAAACAGAGTTCCTCTTTTCTATGATTTCATCTAAGAAAGCTTATTTTTCAGTCAAAGCTGCCAATCCTGGAAGAACTTTACCCTCGAGGAGTTCCATTGATGCTCCACCACCAGTAGAGATCCATGAGAACTTGTCTGCACGACCAAGGTTGATAGCTGCGGCAGCTGAGTCACCACCACCGATGATTGATTTCACACCTGGTTGTTTCACGATAGCGTCCATGACACCGATTGTACCAGCTTGGAAGTCAGGGTTTTCAAATACACCCATTGGTCCGTTCCATACAACTGTCTTAGCACCAGTCAATTCTTGATCGAATTTAGCGATAGATTTTGGACCGATATCCAAACCAAGGAATCCAGGATCAACTGCTTCACCTTCAGTGTCTTTCACTTCAGTGTAGTCAGCAAATGCGTTTGCTTCTTTTGAGTCAACTGGCAAGATCAATTTGCCGTTTGCTTTTTCAAGAAGAGACTTTGCGACATCCAATTTGTCTTCTTCTACAAGTGAGTTACCGATTTCGATACCTTGAGCTTTGTAGAATGTGTAAGTCATCCCACCACCGATAAGGACTTTATCAGCTTTTTCAAGCAAGTTTTCGATAACACCGATCTTGTCTGAAACTTTTGAACCACCAAGGATCGCTACGAATGGGCGTTCTGGAGCTTCAACTGCTTCTTGGATGTAAGCAATTTCGTTTTCAAGAAGGAAACCAGCAACTGCTTTTTCAACGTTTGCTGAGATACCAACGTTAGATGCGTGTGCACGGTGAGCTGTACCGAATGCATCGTTTACGAAGATACCATCTCCAAGTGATGCCCAGTATTTACCAAGTTCAGGATCGTTTTTAGATTCTTTCTTGCCGTCAACATCTTCGAAACGAGTGTTTTCAACCAAGAGAACTTGTCCATCTTCAAGAGCGTTGATTGCTGCTTCCAATTCAGCACCACGTGTAACACCTGGGATAAATTTAACTTCTTGTCCCAATTTAGCAGCCAGGTCAGCAGCTACAGGAGCAAGTGATTTACCAGCTTTGTCTGCTTCTTCTTTTACACGTCCAAGGTGAGAGAAGAGGATTGCACGTCCACCTTGTTCAAGGATGTACTTGATAGTTGGAAGAGCTGCAGTGATACGGTTGTCGTTGGTAATCACGCCATCTTTAACAGGTACGTTGAAGTCAACACGAACGAGAACTTTTTTCCCTTTCAAGTCAACGTCTTTAACAGTCAATTTTGCCATTAGATATGACTCCTTCTTTTTTTATACGTGTTAATTATATCACAAAATCCGCAAAAGAGATAGAAAAACCCTAAACTTTTCTTGTTCATTCTTGCAACTGAAACTACTTTTTTTAAAATTAAAACTAGAAAGACCTCATCAAATAAGTTATTAAAACAAGGTTCGACCGATTTACAGTCAAACCTTGTTTTTTAATTTTTATGAGAAAATCTAAGATTCATAAATCCGATTAGTCTTCTCTCCCCTTTCTAGAGAGCAAGCCGTAGCCACTCATTACTCCGAGGAGTCCCAGCGCTACTAGACTAGCATCTCTTGTCGCTCCCGTATTTGGGAGCTCTCTGCTTGTTTCTTCAACTTTTGCTGGTGCTGCTGAAAGAGCTTGATCCCTTGTTTGTGAGTCTAGCTCTTCTTTTGTTCCTACTTCAACAATTTCTGGAAGAGCTTCCTTGAGAACCTCAGTAGAATGAAGGGTGCGATTGCCTTGGACATCTACTTCTACTAGACGACGAATTTGCCCTTCTTCTCCTTTTTGGACAAGTTGACGTTGACCTTTCAGAAGGTTTGCATTTGGTCGTTCCTGACGTTCGAAGGAAACTGTCCCCTCTTCAATTTCCAGTTTCGGAGTTTCTAGAACTAAATCTTTCACACCCTCAGCTGGTTGGTTACTTGAAAGGACTTTTGTCCCAACTTCAGTGATTTCTGGGATTGCTTCCTTGACTACCTCAGTCGAACGAAGAGTGCGGTTGCCTTGGCTATCTACTTCTACAAAGCGACGGACTTGACCTTCAACTCCAGCTTGCACAACACGGCGTTGTCCTTTGAGAAGTTCGGAGTTTGGTCGCTCCTGACGTTCAAAGGCTGTTGTTTCAGTTTCAATAACTAGTTCAGGGAGGGCCTCAACCGTTGGAGACACTTCATTTGGATCCATGCTTCCAACATGATGGCTTTCTTCCACATGGGCTAGTTTCTTATTCAGCTTTTCTTTCATTTCTGAAAAAGCTTGTGGAGTTGGCATCTCTGAAGCTAATAAAGTTTCTGCTTGTTCAATCAACTCAGCTTTAGGATCTTTTTCACGGACAGATTCAAGCAAGCCTTCCAATTCTTCTCTAGCTGTCTGATAACGTTGATTTCCATCCAAGGCTGTCCCTGCTTGTTTCAACTCATTCAAAGCCCGGTTGACTTCTTCTTGACTGGCATCATGGTTTTCTGCAACAGCTTTCGCTGCATTAAGTTTCTCTACTAGTGCAGCTTGTTTGTCCTCACTTGAGAAGGTATAGGCAAGGGTTGACTGGCGACCTTGGGCAGCAGTGATTTCTTGTTTGAGGTACTCATCGTTGACAGCTGCTTTTGGAGAAACCAAGACATCAAACTCGGCGGTGTGTCCCTTGTAATGAAGGGTCAAGGTCTGACGACCAGTCTTCTGAGCATCGTAGCCTGTAATTTCAACACCTTGATCTGTGAAGGCATGACTTTCTTCTGTCTCATCATCATAGAGAACGCCGAAGCGACCTTCTGCAAGATCCAGTTGCTCTCCTACTAGATAGTCTGTTTTCGGTTTCTGAGTAATGTACAAGCCTGCTACTTCTCTCGGCTTCCCTTCATCTTGACCAGTCACTTGTACCTTCAAGGCACCAGTAACTGGAAGTCCAAGGTAGCTGACTGTGAGCTTTTGTTCCCCTTTTTGATGAGCGTTGTAGCCAGATACTGTCACACCTGAGTGAGTAAGGTTGATCAGCTCATCGGCTTGTCCCCCTTCGTATTGAACACGGAGAGTCCCACCTCTAAGGTCAAGTTTTTCTCCCTCTTTGTAAACTATCTTCTTAGGTCCTTTTTCAAGGCTAACTGCAGCAATTTTTCTCTCATCCTGCGGAATTGCTACTGCCAAGGTGTTACTGATTTCTTTGCCAGGTAGTTGGGTACGATAGTAGAGGAGAGTTGGTTGCTTGTCAAAGCCCAATGGTGCTGTTGCCAAGTCGCCTCCAGTTTCAGACTTCAAGGTTGCAATTGGTGTTTGTGAATCTGCCTTGTCGTAAACGGTGATAGTTGCACCCGCTGGAACATCAGAGAAACCAAGTTGAACTTGATGGTTTCCAAGTGAACGAGCAGCTACCTTAGCCATTGGAATATTTTGACTTTCTGTGTCCAAGGTTTCGTACATCTTCCAGTTGTAGATACGAATGGCTTTCCAAGGTGTTCCGTTATCAGATGTAATGACATGCAAACGCCAGTCTTGGGCGGTGATTGGTTTATCAAGAGTGATATCCGTCACGTGCGCTTTATTGCCACGGACTTCCTTAGCTAGTTTCCACTCGCCATCTGTATCCTTGTAGTAAAGATCAAAGTCTTTGGTGTTCATCAAACCGTCGTTGACAGACTCACCACCAGCTCCCGCATGATCCATGACCCATCTAACAACGGTACGTGGCTTGGTCAAACGAATATCCACACTACCGCTCAACTGAGCTGAAGACCACTTGTCTGACAGGCTAGTAATGGTACCGTTCAACATACCTTCAATGCCTTCTCCACCTTCAGTATTTGGGAAAGTGCTACCGATGACCTTTGCACCTGGAACGATATTTTCAGCTAAAGGTCTTGGAAGAGTCGTATCCTGAACTGTCATCCCCCAGTTAAAGGATGCCGTCGCAGCTTCGGAACGAAGGCCATTTTTACCAACTGCAACGACTTTCAGTTCCTGAGTCCTACCAGTCGCATTAGCAGAACGGCTAACTTTTGGCAAGTAGATGGTTGAAGCAGATGAACCTGTCAACAAACGCCAGTTATCACCGTCTTTTTCGTAGACTTCATAGAAATCCGCATCTTGGTTACCCGAAAATTGAACCACTGCTTCAGCTTCTTGGGCATTCTTAAGAGATTGCTTCACAACAGAAAGACCTGTCGGCGCTTGTGGTGCTTGGTGATTGTCTGAAATTATTAATTGTCCTAGGTTAAACTGATAATCTTTTACAGCTCCTTCATGTTCGAAGAAGAGTTTGACTGCATAGATGGTTTTTCCAGCTAGTGAGCTAAGGTCAAATTCTTCATTCTTCCAGCTATCAGAAAGTGTTAGCTCTTTCCATGCAGCTGCATCCTCAAATTTGTAGTCTGGTGTTGTAGAGAAGGCCATATAAACTTTAGAGCCTTTTCCTCCCTTGTGGGCAACACGAAGTTT
Source organism: bacterium (assembly GCA_905221305.1). Taxonomy (GTDB): domain Bacteria; phylum Bacillota; class Bacilli; order Lactobacillales; family Streptococcaceae; genus Streptococcus. Next base: position 44,120 of record CAJNCO010000005.1, on the reverse strand, counting down.
GGTTTTCTCAGTTACTTCTAGTTTGGTAGAATACAAATTCACATCCTGGTCCGTCTTACCAGCTACATCACCTGAGAATTTAAGAGAGTTTCCTCCATTATAGGCATCTGTAAAGTCGTATTCTGCACGAAGTTTTTCCCCCGTTGAAGTCTGCCACCAGCGCCATGTTGGCAAGACACCTGAAACAGAACGGTAGTTCCACTCAGAATCCTTAGAAACTTTGCCGTCTACAAACCATTTTCTACCATGACCTGTATTAAAGGAGGTCGTGAAGGTTCGACCAACTGCTGGTGTGCGGTCAGCAACTAAATTGGCAATCCCATACCACTCTTTGTCAGCTGGTTTTTGAGCCGTTGGATCTCCTTGGTAGCCTGTGAAGAAGATATCTTCGTTCTTGTGGTAGTCTTCGCCTGTTTTTCCTAGACTGGTAATCGTATCTGGTGCAAAAAGTCCAAGTGACAAACGCAACTTGCCTTTATCATCTAAGAGGGCATCCCATTTGACTTTGGTCTTATAAGAGCCACCTTGTTGCAATTCCAAGCCTGCAAAGACATCATACTGGCTACGTTCTAGCCATTTTGCCATCTCTACAGAGTGGTCATTCTTTTCCTTGTTCCAGTTGAAATTGGCAAAGAATTGATCCGCAGGGACTTTGTCTCCTTCTTTTTGCATGAACTGGTAGTTGTAATCACCTAGACCATCTTCGTGGTAACGACCGTATTTGTAGGTCATGGCATCGTACCAAGCATACTTGATTGGGTGGTTGACTTTGGCTGCATATTCTTTTGTATAGAGCATGAATTGGCGCATTTTTTCACCAAGAGGTGCTACCAATTCCCCCGTTGTTTCCTGATTGATGAAATAGCCATCAAAGCCATAGTACTTAGCAAGATCGACAAGTTTCCGTGCGATAGGGAAGGTGCCATCCTCATCTTGTTTCAAGGCAGCTGCAAATTTCTCTTGGTCGGCAATGCTATTTGACCAGTTGAAGAAAAGTGTTCCATAAACGGGAACTCCGTTGCGGTGACCTGCATCAATGACATCTGGAGTTGGAACTAGACCTTCCCAGAAGACCATTGAATCCAAGTATTGCCAGTAGTCAAAAGCGTAGGCCTTGAATTCTTCTCCACCTACAGAAGCGTGGTCTTTAGCTTTCGAGTTGGTATTTGCCAGCGCCTGGACCTTGGCTCTTCTGCTTGCTTTTTCATTGACCAACTGGCCTCTATGGCGCTTGGCGAGTTCAACTGATGAACGGTTAATGGGATCATCCTCACGCGCACCCGGTTCCCATTTCAACAAATCCTCCCAGGTATCAAATTTGATTTCTTTTGGTCGGAGACTCTTTTCCTCATTTTTAGGAACGTCTGCTAGAGTCGGTTTGTCGGCTTTCTTCTCAGCCACTTGAGGAGCTTCCTCTGGTTTGACTTCTTCTTTTTCAGTTGGTTGAGCAGGTTTTTCAGCTTTATCTGCCGGAGCGGGTTTTGCCTCTTCTTTTTCATTGACCAAATCCGTTATTGCTGGAGTGTTTTCTGAAATTGGCTGCTCAGCTACTTTGTTCTCTGTTTCCTCTAATTGTTTTTCAAGGGCTACAGTATCTGGATTAGCTGTTTCACTAGCGCTTGTAGCTTGGGCGCTCGTATTTGCAGCTGTTTCAGGGACTGCGACTTGTTCGGCAAGAGCTGGGCTCGCAAATAGAGCTGAACCAATCATCAAGGAACAAGCCCCGATTGACAGCTTACGAATACTGTAACGGCAACGTTTTTCAAAAAATAGATCTTTCATCTTATCCTCCTAATAAAATATAAAGTAAGCGCTTTACTTTTTGATAAAAAGTAACTGTTCTCAGTGCACACCACCAGAACAGGATCATCTTCATTTTATCCTATATGAAAGCGATGTCAATCTATTTAACATAAAAACTATAACTAGGATAATAATCAGTAAAATTTGGACACAATCCTATAAATCTTCTATCATAAAGGGAATCTATCTCTCATTTTAAAAGAAAGTTCTTGTTTCTTATGAAAATTTCAGCTAAACACTTGTGAGATTTACTTTTATCCTTTAAAATAGAATAGGAGAAATTCCGTTATTATTTTTCGGAGGAAAAAGAAATGTCCATTAATTGGCAGGAAATTTTATTTCACTTTTTAGGAGGTCTAGGACTGTTTTTATACAGTATCAAGACCATGGGAGACGGTTTGCAACAAGCTGCTGGAGATCGCCTTCGTTTTTACATTGACAAGTACACTAGCAATCCCTTTTTAGGCGTTCTAGTCGGAATCGTCGTGACTGCCCTGATTCAGTCAAGTACAGGGGTTACAGTTATCACGGTTGGACTGGTCAGCGCTAGTCTTCTCACCCTTAGACAGGCTATCGGAATTATCATGGGAGCCAACATCGGAACCACCGTTACTTCCTTTATCATCGGTTTCAAACTAGGTGAGTATGCTTTACCCTTGATTTTCCTTGGAACCATGTTCCTCTTCTTTACAAAAAACAGAACAGCAAACAATATCGGGCGCATCCTGTTTGGTGTGGGGGGAATCTTCTACGCCCTCAACCTCATCAGTGCCGGTATGAGCCCACTTAAAGATTTACCACAATTCAAGGAATATATGGTAACCTTGGGACAAAATCCTATTTTAGGAGTAGTAGCTGGTGCAGTGATTACCGTCCTCATTCAGGCCTCTTCGGCTACAATCGGGATTTTGCAAGGCCTCTATGCAGGTGGCTTTCTTGACCTTAAAGGTTCACTACCAGTTCTTTTCGGAGATAATATCGGGACAACCCTAACCGTTATCATTGCGGCAGCTGGAGCCAATGTCTCTGCGAAACGCGTTGCGGCGACCCACGTTACCTTTAACGTTTTAGGAACTATTCTTTGCTTAATCTTATTAGGCCCCTTTACTGCTATGATCGAGTACTTCCAGGCACTCCTTCACCTCTCACCTGAGATGACCATCGCCTTCTCTCACGGTGCCTTTAACGTAAGTAACACCATTGTACAATTTCCATTCATCGGAGCCTTGGCCTACTTTGTAACCAAGCTCATCCCTGGTGAAGACGAGGTTGTCAAGTACGAGCCCCTTTATCTCGACGAGCAACTTATCCAGCAATCTCCTTCTATCGCTCTAGGAAATGCCAAAAAAGAACTTTTGCACTTAGGGAACTATGCAGCCAAAGCTTTTGACCTTTCTTATACCTATATCATCGGTTTGAATGAAAAGGTAGCTGAAAAAGGGCACAAGACAGAGGAAGCTATCAACACCATCGATGAAAAACTCACTCGTTACCTCATCAGACTCTCAAGCGAATCCTTAAGCCAAAAGGAAAGCGAAGTCTTGACTAACATTCTGGATTCATCTCGTGATTTGGAACGGATTGGGGACCACGCAGAAGGCTTGCTCAACCTAACAGACTACCTCCAACGTAAGAATGTTCAGTTCTCTGAAGCTGCTTTGGAGGAATTAGCTGAGATTTATCAAGCAACAACTGCATTTATCAAAGATGCCCTTGATAGTGTAGAAAACAATGATATTGAAAAAGCACAAAGTCTGATTGAACGCCATAAAGAAATCAACAATATGGAACGCGTTCTCAGAAAGACTCACATCAAACGCCTTAACAAAGGTGAGTGTTCTACACAAGCTGGAGTCAACTTTATCGACATCATTTCCCACTACACTCGTGTATCTGACCATGCTATGAATTTAGCTGAAAAGGTCATTGCTGAACAAATCTAATACTCTTCGAAAATCTCTTCAAACCACGTCAACGTCGCCTTGCCGTACTCAAGTACCGCCTGCGGTTAGTTTCCTAGTTTGCTCTTTGATTTTCATTGAGTATAAGTACCAAGAAGCTATCCTGAATGGGATGGCTTTTTTTGTCTCCTCATTAAGAATTTCTTTTGGAGCATATAAAAAATGCTTTGATTCACAATGGAATCAAAGCATTTTAAAGAGTTCTCCAAACATGATAGCAGAAACTGCAGTGCCCCTATACTTGGCTTCTTCTCTTTTGATAAAGCGCGCCAAGTTGATCAACTCAGGTGCTGGGTGTTTGGGATTGATGAGCAATTCACGGGTGACCAGTCCTGAAAGTCGGACTGCTAGTAATTGCTCATTTGTAGTTGGTAGTTTTTTAGCAGTCTCTAGGAGAGCAGCAACTAAATCTTCACTCAAGCCCTGACGAGCATGGTTATAGAGATCTCTTATAAGGCTTTCTAGGTTTGGTTCTACCATCCCGACCACCTCCCTTATGTTTAATAATGTTTAATCAAATCAACCGTTGAACGATCCAATTTTTTCACCAAGGCTTGCAAGAAAGCTCGGGCTTCTAAGAAGTCATCCATCGCGTAGAGAGTTTGGTGAGAATGGATATAACGGGCACAAACACCGATAGTTGTAGATGGGACACCACCATTTTTCAGATGAGCTGCTCCAGCGTCCGTTCCACCTTTTCCACAGTAATATTGGTACTTGATGCCAGCTTCTTCAGCCGTTGTCAAAAGGAAATCCTTCATACCTGGGAGAAGTAAGTGACCTGGATCGTAGAAGCGAATCAAGGTTCCATCCCCAATCTTACCTTGGCCACCGTAGACATCACCAGCAGGTGAACAGTCAACTGCCAGAAAGACTTCTGGATCAAACTTAGTTGTGGAAGTATGAGCCCCACGGAGACCAACTTCTTCTTGGACGTTAGAACCCAGATAGAGTTCATTGCCAAGTTTTTGACCTGAAAGGGCTTCTGCAAGCTCGCTTACCATGAGAACACCGTAGCGGTTGTCCCAAGCTTTAGAGATGATATTTTTTTCATTGGCTGTCAAGATAGCGGAACTATCAGGGACAATGGTGTCACCAGGACGGATGCCAAAACTTTCTGCCTCAGCCTTGTCTGCAAAACCACCATCAAAAATGATATCAGAGATAGCTGGCATGGTTGGCCCACCTGTTCCACGTGTCAAATGTGGAGGGACAGAACCTGAGATCACTGGAATTTCACGACCGTCACGAGTAAAGAGTTTAAAGCGTTGGCTGCTGACCACCATAGGATTCCAGCCACCGATTTCAACCACACGGAAAGTTCCGTCTGGCTTAATCTCGCTGACCATAAAACCAACTTCATCCATGTGAGAAGCGACCAAAACACGCGGTGCATCCGCAGCTTCTGAATGTTTAATACCAAAAATACCACCCAAGCCATCTGTCACCACTTCATCCACGTGCGGTGTCAACTTTTCACGAAGATAAGTCCGGACAGGTGCTTCATGACCTGAGATCGCAGCAAGCTCTGTTACTTCTTTGATTTTTGAAAATAATGTTGTCATATCAGTTCCTTCTTTCTGTCCTCCATTTTACCACTTTTTATAGGAGAAGGATAGTAGAAATCTTAATCTTCCAACTTCCTTTCTAGAGTATACAAAAAAGAATCAGGCTGATTCTTTTTGTTTATGATTTCGTTTGAGGGAAAAGTGGTCTGGGACGGGGTCCTTACCTGTTTTCGACCAGGGATGGCAACGTAAAATCCGAGCCAAGCCCATCAAAACACCCTTGAAGCCATGTTTTTCAATAGCCTGAATCATATAGTTAGAACAAGTAGGCTCAAAGCGACAAGAGGGTGGAAAGGCTGGTGAGATAAAACGTTGGTAAAAGCGTACTGGCGCTATTAAGATTCGTTTCATTATTTCTTGGTTACAGCCATGATGTGTAGTTGGCTGATTTCTTTTTTGTTAAGGCGACGAGATTCTCCCGGACGGAGGCCTGTCAAGTCTAGGTGACCGAAACGTGTCCGAGACAACTTATCCACTTGAAGACCAACAGCTTCAAACATCTTTTTAACCTGATGATTACGCCCTTCATGGATAGTCAACTGTACCACAGAGCGATTTTTAACTGGATCCACTTTGAGAATCTCATAAACAGCTGGCTTGGTTTTCTTGCCATCAATCTCAAGTCCACGAGTCAAGGGGCGGAGATTTTCTTTGTTGGCCACACCTTTAACACGCGCGACATAGACCTTGTCAATCTCATTACGGGGGTGAATCATCTCGTCTGTAAAGTCCCCATCATTGGTTAAAATCAAGACACCTGATGTATCCCAGTCCAAACGTCCCACAGGGTAAATGCGTTCTTTAACATTTGGCAAGAGATCCACAACAGTCTTTCGGCCCTTGTCGTCTGTCACACTGGAAATCACTCCACGTGGTTTGTTAAGCAGATAGTAGACCTTTTCTTCGTTGTAGATGGGCTGGCCCTCAACTTCGACCTTGTCACCTGACTTGATGGTCGTTGCGAGTTCACGCACTACCTGTCCGTTGACCGTTACCAATCCCTGCTTGATCAGCTCTTCTGCTTTTCTCCTACTGGCCACACCTGCGTGGGCAATATACTTATTGATTCTCATCTTCTTCTATCCTTTCACCAAATAATTGGCTTTCTTGCGCTTGAATCTCAAGCTCATCAATCACTGGCAGTTCTTCTAAATGGTTAATTCCCATGTAATCGAGAAAATAATCCGTAGTCACATAGAGATTGGGACGACCCAATACTTCTTTTTTCCCATCTTCTCGTATCAAGCCAAAGGCCTGTAACTTTGCCAAAGCCCCACTCGAATTGACCCCACGGATAGCATCAATTTCTATCCGCGTAATCGGCTGCTTGTAGGCAATGATGGACAAGGTCTCAAGGGCCGCCCGAGATAAACTCTGGTTGATGGGAGCTTTGGAATATTCCTTCAAAATCGCTGCAAATTGAGGCTTGGTCACCAATCTGTATGCTCCCCCTGTCTCAATCAGGGACAAGCTCGACTCCTGGTCTTTTTCATACTTTTGGGCTAATTTTTCTAAACTCTGTTGGATACCTGTCGGGGGAAGCGATAGGAGTTCAGCCAACTGACGGACTCGAATCCCATCTTCACCTGCTACAAACAAGAGCGCTTCTATTTCTGCTAAAGTACTCATCTTTCCTCTCTATCAAGTCTAGCTTTGTGCCTCTTGACTTTCTTCCTTCTTTTCCATGAGATAGATATCTCCGAAACTCTCCTCTTGCACGAGGATCAGTTCCTGAGTTTTGATTAACTCCAAGGTTGCCAAAAAGAGGGTAATGACCTCTTGAACATTCTGGGCTTCCTTGAACAAATCCTGCAAACGCAACTGGTCTCGTCCTGACAAGGACTCTTTTACGATGACCATCATGTCCTCAATCTTATACTCATCTCGCAAGATAGTTGTATGATTCTGAGCAAATTCCTCTTTTTTCTTGGCTAGGATATTTGAAAAAGCCAAAAAAAGGTCAATAGTCGTCTTGTCATGCACAAGCTCTGCATCTTCGTAAATCAACTCTGTTGGCGCTTTGGAATAGTACTGGGCTCGATCTTGGTGCCTAGCCTCCAAGTGCTCACCCAAGAGCTTGAACTTGCGGTATTCTTCGATTTGAGAGAGAAGATCCTGCTCCAGGTCATCCTCCAAGTCTGTCACTTCAGCTACCTTTGGCAAGAGCTTGCGACTCTTGATCAGCATGAGCTGACTGGCCATAACCATATACTCGCCCGTTACTTCCAGACGCATGGCCTGCAGAGTTGAGACATAGGCTAGATACTGTTCGATAACTTCTGTAATGGGCACATCGTAAATATCCATCTGGTACTTAGAAACCAAGTGCAAGAGCAGGTCCAGGGGCCCTTCAAAATCTTTTAATTTAATATCCATTATCTATATTTTTCTAAGGTCAGGACTGTTTTTAATCCTAGTTTTTTTGCAATTTCGTACAAATCGACCTTGTTTTCTATTTGTCTTAGAATGAACTGTTCCCGTAGGGCTTGGGCTGATAGTTCTGGGAAACCTTTCTCCTTAACAAAGGACTCCAGCTGACGAAAGGCCCACTGACGAGAATAAGCTTTCCCTCCCCTTTCAAAGAGATAGGTTTGCCCCATCAAGGGTTCTAGCTCTGGAATCAAGGGCATAGGAATGGTGACAATCCTCTGTTGGGAAGCCTTGTTAATTCGCAACACCTGAAAATCCAGATTGATATCTGCAAGCTTAAGGGCTAAAATCTCACTTGGCAAGAGTCCCATTTCTAGGATTAAGAGCGCTAGCAAGCGGCCATCTGGATAATCACTTTCCTGCCAAAAAGAGTCTAGGTCTAGAATCTCTGGTTTTTCAGTCTTCTTTTCAGCTTGTTTGGCTAATTCCAAACGATAAAAACTGTCCACTTCACCTTTTTGATAGAGAAAGTAGAGAAATTGGTTGCAGGCCGAAAGTTTTCGCTTCTGGGCGCTGATTTTTAGATTGGCTAGCTGGGCTTGGTAAATCTTAAGACTGGTCTCAGAGATCCGCTCACCCACAATGTCTAAAAATTGCTCCAAATCATACTTATAAGACTGCTTGGAATTGACAGACAAACCCTGTTTTTCCTCTAAAAAGGCTGAAATCCTATCTCTCATTTGCATCGAATCTCATATTCCTTACTAAAGTCATGCAAGAGGGCATTAACGGCCTTGAGGATGGACTTGCGCGTGATGATTCCTTGAAAAATCCCTTCATCATCTACCACTGGCAAGAAGGGTTCATCCACCAGTTTATGGAGGACTTCAGTGATGTTATAGTCCGGAGCGACAACTGCCACATCCGTCTTGGTCATATTGACGATGTCTGTCTTTGCCATCTGTTCATCCGTCAAACCTTGCTCCATTTGATAAGCCAAAATGTCTCTCAGACCAATGGTTCCAACAAAGCGTTTATCAAAGGTCACAACAGGGATACGGGTATAAGTGATTTGGCTCAACACTAAAATCGCATGATCAGCGTTATGGGTATCAATCAAGGCTGCTAGATTCTCAGCAGGGGTAAGAAAAGTCTCTTCCTGCTCCAATAAAAATGCTTCAAATTCCTTGGCAATCATCGAGCAAACTCCTTGGACAGACCTGGATAAACCTCATGATCACGTGTCAAAAAGTCTACTTTGAAATAGCTGTCATCAATCTCCACACGGGCATAGAGGCATTCTCTAATAGTTCCTCGTGGTTGGCTGATGGAGCCTGGATTGAGAAAAAGAGTCTTTCCTTCCATCCAAGCATTTGGTACATGCAAGTGACCATAGAGACAGATATCGGCATCTTCTTCCTGAGCCCAGTAGTCCAACTTTTGAAAGTTGAAATTGATATCAAACAAGTGTCCATGCGTCTGGATGATCTTGGTTGGACCAAGTTGAGTTACCAAACGTTCTGGGTAGCCAGCATAAAAGTCCATATTTCCTTTGACGACATGGATGCCTTCCCAGAGAGGAGAGTCTGGACGGAGTTCAGAGTCACCATCGTGAAAAATGGCATCGACTTTCCCCAGATAGCGATCACGAATTTCTTCCACAATCAAGCTATCTCCATGAGAGTCACTCATTACAATGATGGTTTGCTTTGCCATGATGGAAATACCTCCAAAAGTTTCTTAACGGCTAAGGCACGGTGGGATTGGCTATTTTTTTCTTCAAGGGTTAATTCAGCTGCTGACTTACCTGTCTCTCCCACAAGGAAGAGCGGATCATAACCAAAGCCATTTTCCCCCTTGGGTTCAAAGTTGATATAACCTGGCCAGTCAGCTTCAACCACCAAGCTTTCCTTGTTTGGACTAGCTACGACTAGGGTTGTGTGGAATTGAGCCGAACGGTCCTTGAGATCAAAGACCATGGCCAATTCGTGCAAGAGTTTGGCGTTGTTTTCACGGTCAGTTGCTCCTACACCAGCGAATCGCGCTGACCAGACTCCTGGCAAACCGCCAAGGACATCGACTTTGAGACCTGAGTCATCTGCCAAAACCATCTTTCCTGTTAATTGGGAAATGGTTTCTGCCTTCAGGCGGGCATTTTCTTCAAAGGTCATGCCTGTTTCTGCTACTTCAGGTAGATCTGGATAGTCATTGAGATTTTCCACGTCGTAGCCTAGTTTGTCAAAGATAGCTCGGAATTCCTTGGTCTTGCCTTCGTTACGAGTCGCAATGAGCAGAGTTTCTCTAACCTTGCTAGTTTCAAAGAAGGCTTCTACATCGACTCCTTCTTTAGGCAGTTCGACATGCAAAAGCTGCCCATCTTCAACCAAGAGTAGGGCTCCCTGACGTTGGATGACTTCTAGATTGCGGCCTGCTTCTGCATTTAAAATCTCAACGATAAAGGAGAGCAGACGAAAGTTAGAAGACCAGCGCATCACCGTTATCGTAATCGGAAAGCCATTTTCTTCGTCACGAAAAATCCGCGCTAAATCCATAAAATCAAGCTCGAGAGGATCTTTGATAAGGCTATAGATGCCTCCATAGACATCCCAGACACCGACATACCAGTCTTGGTCATCCTTGTATTCATAAATTTTGTTTGTCATAAAGTTACATGCTCCACATAAATCTCTTTTTCCAGCCATTCTTCACCAATTTGAGCAAAGCTTTGGCTATTAGCTGTTGTGTAAAAACGATGTTGAAGAGGTCCCGCATCTCGGCTACGATTGATTTCAAAATAGTTAAGCAAAACCGAGATATCCCGTACACACTCTGCCCCACTATCGATGAGTTGAACCTTTGGTCCCATGACATTTTGGATGATGGGGCGAAGGAGTGGGTAATGGGTACAACCCAAAATCAAGCTATCCACCTTTCCAACCAAGGGGCGCAGGGTTTCATAAACCACCTTCTTTGTTACACTGGTTGACAGGGCACCCGACTCTACCAAGGGAGCAAACTTGGGACAGGCCAAACTTTCCACCTGTAAATCCGGATCCAGATCATGGATTTTCTGACGGTAGATGTCTGATTGGACCGTCATGGGTGTTCCAATGACTCCGATTTTCCCACCTTGACTGGACTTGATAGCTGCCGAAGCTCCCGGCAAAATCACACCTAGGACAGGAATATCTAGTTGGGCCTTGATTTCTTCCCAGACGACCGCAGTCGCAGTGTTGCAAGCAATGACAATCATCTTGACATCCTTGGTCAAGAGAAAGTTGACCAACTGCCAAGTATATTCACGAATTTGCTCAGCAGGACGGGGGCCATAGGGTGCCCGCGCCGAATCTCCAATATAGACGATTTCTTCATGGGGAAGCTGGCGCATGAGCTCACGAACAACGGTCAAGCCCCCGACACCCGAATCCAAAAAACCAATTGGTCGATTATCCATACAGTCTTCTTTCTAATCTTTTTTCTGATTGATAGTTCATCATGATTACTCGTCCTAAATGAACGGATAGACAGCTTGATAAAATGTCAACTGCCTCTCTTTTAATCATAATCAAATATCAATAGAATGCAAGGAAAAAGTCTTATCCTTGAGAACTATTGAACATAGTGAGAAGTCTGGAACTTTCATCCCAGACTTTTCCTATTTATTTCTTTTTATTGTTAGCAAGAGCTGCTTTTTGTTGGCGGATGATTTGGTGGTAAACTTGTTGTACCTTGGCTTCGCTTGGCTTTTGACCATTTGCACTCAAGAGAGCACGAACTGCCTCAGCGTTCAAACGTGGGTTGTCCGCAAATTCTTTTTCGATTTGCTTACGAACCAAGTACATCCCTCCGAGAGCTCCTCCTAGAAAAGCTAGTACAATCAAGATAATTGCTAAAAGTAAATCCATTCTTTTTCTCCTGTTTCTTTTTGAGTCTTCTATATTATACCATAAAGTGACTTTCCTGACTAGTTTGTTTTACGCTTTCAGGGAGGGGGTTAAGCTAATTCTAAGTTAGTCTTACAATCAGAATGAACTATAAAATTACGAATAATTCCACCCTTTCCTCTCTTTCTTCTACTTTTTTAAGAAAAAGCAATCTCAAATATGTTTTTCACCAAAAACCTCTTGACAAATGCTAAACGACCATTAGAATGGGAGGTGAGGAGATAAATAGAAACAAATTAAACGAAACTGCTTTATAAAATGTAAGCGGTTTCGAACAAACGAAGGAGGGTTTTATGAAAAAACACTTTTGGGACAAATTCTGTCGTTATAGCATCCGCAAGCTGACGGTTGGGACTGCTTCTGTTTTACTAGGGGCTGTTTTTCTAGTCAACCATACTGTAGCTGCAGACAGTGTTGAGGTCAAGCAAACTGAACCAACCTCTGTAGAAGCTATCACTAAGCCTGATAGTGAACCCAAAGCAGCTGAAGCGACTGAAACTACAAATCCGTCTCTAGCCGAAAGTCCAGTAGTTTCCGAAAGCAAGCCAGCTGAGGAGACTCAAAAGACAAATAGTCAAGCTAGTGAAGAAGCCATTGTAGAAGCTAAAGAAAATAAGGAACCTGAAAAAGCAGATCAGCCGGTGACAAAGCAAGAAAACTATCAACTCAACTACGATCAGCCAACAGCTCCCTCCTATGATGGATGGGAAAAACAAGCCCTTCCTGTCGGAAATGGAGAGATGGGAGCCAAGGTATTTGGCCTAATTGGCGAAGAGAGAATCCAGTACAACGAAAAGACCCTCTGGTCAGGAGGACCACAACCTGATAGCACCGACTATAACGGAGGAAACTACAAGGATCGCTACAAGGTCTTAGCAGAGATACGTAAAGCCCTTGAAGCTGGAGACCGCCAAAAAGCAAAACAGCTGGCTGAACAAAATCTAGTTGGACCAAACAATGCCCAGTATGGACGTTACCTAGCCTTTGGAGATATCTTTATGGTCTTTAATAACCAGAAGAAAGGACTAGATACTGTAACTGATTATCACCGTAATCTGGATATCACTGAAGCCACTACAACAACTTCTTACACCCAAGATGGGACGACCTTCAAACGCGAAACTTTCTCCAGCTATCCTGATGATGTCACTGTGACCCACTTGACCAAAAAAGGAAACAAGACACTTGACTTTACCCTTTGGAACAGCTTGACGGAAGACTTGCTTGCTAATGGCAACTACTCTTGGGAATATTCCAACTATAAGAATGGTCATGTCACTACAGATGCAAACGGAATCCTTCTAAAGGGAACTGTCAAAGATAACGACCTCAAATTTGCATCCTATCTAGGAATTAAAACGGACGGAAAGGTGACTGTTCAGGACGAAACTCTGACCGTTACAGGCGCAAGTTATGCAACCCTCTATCTCAGTGCCAAGACTAACTTTGCTCAGAATCCAAAAACCAACTATCGAAAAGACATTGACCTCGAAAAAACAATTAAAGGGATTGTCGAAGCAGCTAAGGCCAAAGACTACGAGACACTTAAAAAGGCCCATATCAAGGACTATCAAAGTCTCTTTAACCGCGTTAAACTAAACCTAGGTGGAAACAAGACTGCTCAAACGACAAAAGAGGCCCTTCAAGGCTATAACCCAGAAAAAGGACAAAAACTGGAAGAACTCTTCTTCCAATACGGCCGATATCTACTCATCAGTTCGTCTCGTGATCGGACAGATGCCCTTCCTGCAAACCTACAAGGAGTCTGGAATGCTGTAGACAATCCACCTTGGAACGCTGACTATCACCTCAATGTCAATTTGCAAATGAACTATTGGCCCGCCTACATGAGCAACCTTGCTGAAACAGCCAAGCCAATGATCAATTACATTGACGATATGCGTTACTATGGCCGTATCGCTGCTAAGGAATACGCTGGTATCGAATCCAAAGACAGACAAGAAAATGGTTGGCTGGTCCACACCCAGGCGACACCATTTGGCTGGACTACTCCAGGCTGGAATTACTACTGGGGTTGGTCTCCGGCTGCTAACGCTTGGATGATGCAGAATGTCTATGACTATTATAAATTTACCAAGGATGAGACTTATCTCAAAGAAAAGATTTATCCAATGCTCAAGGAAACAGCTAAGTTCTGGAACTCCTTCTTGCACTATGACAAGGCCAGCGACCGTTGGGTGTCTTCTCCATCCTACTCACCAGAACACGGGACCATTACCATCGGAAATACCTTTGACCAATCGCTAGTCTGGCAGCTATTCCACGACTACATGGAAGTCGCCAACCATCTGAATGTCGACCAAGACTTAGTCACAGAGGTCAAGGCTAAATTTGACAAACTAAAACCACTTCACATCAACAAAGAGGGACGCATCAAGGAATGGTACGAGGAGGACAGTCCGCAATTCACCAATGAAGGAATTGAAAATCACCACCGTCACGTTTCCCATCTAGTTGGGCTCTTCCCAGGTACGCTCTTTAGCAAAGATCAAGCTGAATACCTAGAAGCTGCGCGTGCTACCTTGAATCACCGTGGAGATGGTGGTACTGGTTGGTCTAAGGCCAATAAAATCAACCTCTGGGCTCGTTTGCTGGACGGTAACCGTGCCCATCGCCTACTCGCTGAACAGCTCAAGTACTCAACTCTAGAAAACCTTTGGGATACGCACGCGCCTTTCCAAATCGATGGCAACTTCGGAGCAACCAGTGGGATGGCAGAAATGCTTCTCCAATCTCATACAGGCTATATTGCACCATTACCAGCTCTTCCAGATGCCTGGAAAGACGGTCAGGTTTCTGGCTTGGTTGCTCGAGGAAACTTTGAAGTTAGCATGAAGTGGAAAGATAAAAACCTGCAAAGCTTGTCCTTCCTTTCAAATGTCGGTGGAGACTTGGTTGTAGATTATCCAAATATCGAAGCCAGCCAAATCAAGGTCAATGGCAAACCAGTCAAGGCAACGATCCTTAAAGATAATCGTATCCAGCTTGCAACACAAAAAGGTGACGTCATTACCTTTGAACACTTCCCTGGTCGCATAACCAGTCTGACAGCCGTTCGACAAAATGGAGTCACTGCCGAACTTACCTTTAACCAAGTAGAAGGCGCTACCCACTATGTCATCCAAAGGCAAGTGAAAGACGCATCTGGCCAAACTTCTGCGACTAGAGAATTTGTAACCAATCAAACCCACTTTATTGACCGATCACTGGATCCTCAACTCTCCTATACCTATACCGTCAAGGCTATGCTGGGCGAGCTTGCCACACAAGTTTCTGAACAGGCCACTGTCGAAACCTATAGCGAGTTGATGGACGACCGAGATAGCCGTATCCAGTACGGAGCTGCCTTTGGAAACTGGGCAGACTCAGAATTATTTGGAGGAACAGAGAAATTTGCTGACCTTTCAAAAGGAGACTACACAGACGAAGACCTCACTGCCACCATTCCTTTCACTGGTGTTGGTATCGAAATCTATGGACTGAAATCGTCTGAACTAGGTCTTGCCACTGCTAAAATTGATGGCAAAGAGGTCGGCGAACTTGATTTCCATACTGCTGGGGCAACTGAAAAAGGTAGTCTCATCGGTCGCTTCTCAGGATTATCTGACGGACCTCACACATTGACTCTTCGTGTTAAACGTGAGCACAAAGGACGTGGTAGTGAGCGCTCGAAAATTTCATTAGACTACTTCAAGATCCTAGCAGGAGCAGGCAATACGATTGAAAAAATGGATGATCGTGATTCGCGTATCCAGTATGGTTCCCAGTTTAAGGACTGGTCTGACCCTGAACTCTACGGAGGTACGGAAAAATACGCGGACATCAACAACAGTGACTCTAGTACAGCTTCAGAAGCTCAGGCAACTATTTCCTTTACAGGGACAGGTATTCGTATCTTTGGCTTGAAGAGTCTCGCTCTTGGACGAGCACGTGTTACACTAGATGGCAAAGAAATGCCAAGTCTAGACTTCTACACTTCAGGTGCAACTGAAAAGAGGGCCTTCATTGGCGAATTTACAAACCTTACTGACGGTCCGCACACCCTGACATTACAAGTTGACCCAGATTCGCCAGAAGGTCGCAAGAAAATCTCTCTAGACTCCTTTGATATCATCAAAGCCCCTGCTGTTGGTATAGATAGCCCGAGCATCGCGCCTCTTAAGGAAAATGACAAAACCATTTCCTTAACCCTACCATCCGGAGATTGGGAAGCCATCGCAGTGACCTTCCCAGGTGTCAAAGATCCTCTAGTTTTGCGTAAGGTGGATGAAACACATCTAGTTACAAGTGGAGATCAGACTATCCTATCAGTCCAAGACAATCAAGTTCAAATCCCAATCCCTGACGAAACCAATCGCAAAGCTGGAAATGCCATTGAAGCATATGCTATTCAAGGAACTACCACTAGCAGTCCTGTCGTAGCCGTCTTTACTAAAAAAGATGAAAAGAAAGTTGATGAGAAGCAACCAACTACAAGCAAGGGAGAGGAACCAGCTCCTACTGTTGACATTCCTGAATACACTGAGCCTATCGGGACTGCAGGGCAAGAAGTGCCACCCACTGTAGAAAAGCCTGAATACACCGATCCTATCGGGACCGTAGGACAGGATGAGCCTCCTACTGTAGATAAGCCTGAATACACCGAACCGATCGGAACAGCAGGTCAAGAGGAAGCACCTACTGTTGAAAAACCTGAATACACCAAACCTATCGGAACTAGTGGGGATCAGGCTGCTCCAAGCCTTATCCTTCCTGACTATCCAGTTCAAGTCTTAAAAGATAAAAAGACTGGAGTAGAAATCATCGGTGGAGCCAGCGACTTAGAAGGAATTTCTCACGTTTCTAGCCGACGTGTCCTAGCTCAGGAACTCTTTGGCAAGATCTATGACGCTTATGACCTACAGCTTAAAAATCCAACCGATCATAGCTTGCAGCCAAAAGGCTCTGTCTTGGTTCGCTTGCCTATTTCAGCTAGCGTAGAAAACATCTACTACATCACTCCGACCAAGGAGTTGCAAGCCCTTGATTTCACCGTTCAAGACGGAAAGGTAGAATTCATCACTAATCATTTCAGTACCTATGCTGTCGTCTATCAAGCAACTGGAACAAGCTCTAACACTGAGGAAAAACCAAGTACTTCAGATGAAGAAGCCTTGGCACACGAGGCTGAACAACTTTCAGCTAGTCCGAGCCTTGCGAAAACTGGAAATCATTCTCCTAAAGAAGAGCTTCCAGCAACAGGAGAAGCGTCCAACCCACTCCTATTCTTAGCAGGACTCAGCCTAGCCCTTACAGCCACATTTATGTTAAAAGGAAGAAAGGATGACTCCAACTAACCTTTAAGCACACAAAAACAGGATGAAGATCACCTTCATCCTGTTTTATTTTGTAATCAGAAATTATTTTTACAGTAAGTATAAAAAGGCTAAGGTCAAGAGACTTGCTAGAAGCCCAACTCCCCAAAAGAAGAAGTCAACCTTCCACTCGCTCCAAGGATTGCCCTTGCCTGAGAATCCTCCAAGCTCGAAATGGTGATGGACAGGTGTCATACGGAAAATACGCTTCCCACCACTAAGTTTAAAGTAGGTGACCTGCATCATGACAGAGCTTGTCTCAAAAACATAGATAATCCCAATCAACAAAAGTGTCCATTCTTGGTGGAGAGCCATAGAAATAGCTGCCAGCATCCCACCAAGAGCCAAACTTCCCACATCTCCCATGAAGACCTTGGCAGGCTTGTGGTTAAAGACGAAGAAGCCTAACAAACCACCAATCATGGCAAGAATCACAAGAAGAATATCCAGTTGATTTTGCATATAAGCAATCACACCGTAGGCCGATAAGCTAATCACTACGGAAATACTTGCTAAGCCGTCAATCCCGTCAGTCAGATTCACCGCATTTGAAAAGCCAACTAGCCAGAAAAGGGCAAAGAAGATATAGAAAATACCCAGATGAACTTGGTAGCCAAAGACTGAAAGCATATCGCCACCACGCTCATAAAAGAGGTAGAAAATCACTCCTCCAAACAACTGGAGAGCAAGCTTTTGCTTGGGATTTAAGCCTTCGTTGATTTTACGAAAGACCTTGAGGAAATCATCCAAAAAACCTACCAAACCATACAAAACCAAGATAAACAAAATCATGCCTACATTGTTAGTCAATTGTTGGGTAAAGAGAGCGACCAGAAAGCTCACAACAACTGCAACGATCAGGAAGACAATACCTCCCATGGTTGGAGTCCCAGCTTTAGCTTGGTGTTGTTTGACATCCTCGTGCATCTGCTGACCTGTAATCTGTGCTTTTCGGTAAAATCGGATAAAGGCTGGAATACCTATCAAGGTCAATAGAAAGGCCAGAATTCCAGCACTAATGGAACTAATCATCTTAATCTCCTAAAGTTATTTTCACTTTTTTAATGTCTTTGAGGGCTGTATTGGCACGGACACTTTGTTTCTTGACCGTTTTGCCACTACCTTCCCACTCGACTTCTATATTCAGCCATTTGGCAAATGTTTGCACATTTTCATCTGTCCAGCCGTACATATCAGGCATTTCTTCGACCTTATCTGACAGGATCAAGATCTGCTGATTGGCTTCCAAATTATCTCCTTCAGAAACCGAGAGTTCCTTGATCTTGGTTCCTGTTCCGATAACGATTGGTTGGACAAGGTTACGACGCAATTCCTCTGCTAGGTCTCCCGGAGTAAAGTCCTTGGTAGCTGGTATGGCATAGCTTGTCGTCTTGCTGACCTGATCCAAGCTCTTGGCAGTTGACTGAAGATTGAGGGATTCTTTCATAGCAGAAGCTCGCTCAAGGATTGGGTTGGCAAACTCTCCCAGCTGAACACCAGAATAATGCTCTGGCTGTTGCACCGTTACATAGAGGATAAAGTCAGGATTTTCTGCAGGATGCATCGACACAACAGAGAAGATATAGTTGGTTTCACCTGTAAGGTAACCTCCATTCTTCTCATCGGCAATCTGAGCAGTCCCTGATTTCAGGGCAACATTCTGACCTGGAACATTGACAGTTGCTTTTCCTGTGCTATGGTTGTACATGATACCGTAGACAGGATCTGTTCCAACCATGACCATGTGGTCTCGAGTAGAGGATGCTGCCGCTTTTGACACAGGATTTCCGACGATTTCCTTTTGAGATTTACGGACAGACTGGTCATTTGGATTATAGAGGGCACTGATAAATTTCGGCTCCAACATAACCCCATCATTGGCAATGGCTGTAAAAGCACGAAGCATCTGGGTCTGGGTAACAGAGATCCCTTGTCCAAATGAGCTCATGGCAATATTGACAATGTTATCAGCAGGTAATTGACCTGTGTACTCATCTGTCAAACCAAAACGGGTCGGTACCCCAAACTTGAAACGGTTGAGGTAGTCCAGCCAAGTTGCATCTCCCATCTTTTGCTCAAGCAAGGTCATTCCGATATTACTTGAGTGGGCAAAACCTTGGGAGAAGGTCATGGTGCCACCACTCGTCAAACCTGCATTGACGTCCCAGTCTCGAATGGTCGCATCAGCTATTTTCAATTCACTACTGTTAAAGTATTCGCCACCAGGGAAGGTATTGTTGTCAATAGCCGAAGCCAACATCATCACCTTCATGGTCGATCCTGGCTCATAGTTACTTTGATAGAGGATATCACGCCAGACAAAGTCTTTTGTGATGCCATCCTTGGTATCGGCATTGAAGGTCGGCCGTTGGGTCGTAGCCAGGATTTCCCCTGTTTTAGCGCTAATCAAGGTAGCCGTCATATACTTGCCTTTTACTTTTTCCTGGAAGGCATCCATCTGGGTTTCCATAAAGGATTGCAAGGGACTAGAGAGGGTTGTGTACACATCCTTTCCATCTACCGTTTGTTGAGAAGCTTGATCTGTACCCGGAACAATATTTCCCAGACGATCTTTCTCATAGGTGATGATCCCATCTGTACCCGCCAGAATGCTATTTAAGGAACTCTCCAGTCCAGATGTCCCAATCAAACGTTTGGTGCCATCCTCATTTTCATGGAGTTGCGCTAAACCGATAAAGGAAGAAGCAAACTGTCCATTGGGATAACTGCGGTTAGGGCTAGTTGTAAAGTCAACCCCTTCAACCCCAGCTGTTTTGAGGTCATTTTTTATGGCCAGCATATTGGCATAGGTGATCCCATTCCCCTTGGCTCCAAAAGATACCTGTTTCAGATCTGGCTGAGAAAGTTGTTCTTTGACATAAGACTCCTCCATATCTAGGTATTTATGGAAAATTTCAGCTACCTTATTAAATTGAGAATCCTCTACATAGAGTATCTTACCAGTTGCTGACTTGTAGTTCTTGTCAATAACCGCATATATATTATAAGAAGTCGCATCTTCTGCAATAGGTGTTCCATTACGATCGTAGATGGTTCCCCGTTTTGCAGGAATCGTCTTGGTTGTTTGATGGACCTTGTTTGCTTCTTGAACCAAGTCCTTACCAAATTTTTTACCCGTTCCGATAATGACCGCAAAGTTGACCAAAAAGACAGCGAAGAGTATGACAGCCAATAAACTCAGGCTTTTCCCTACTCTTCGGCGATTTTCTTCTGGAGATTTACGGTTACGAACGGCATAACGGATGATTTTTTCTTTCCACTGTTTCATTTCTTACTCCGCTGCTCGGATATTTTCGTTATTCAGCTGCAAATCCTTGGAGTTTGCAATCTCTTTCAAACGTTCTGAACGAATCAATTCATTGACCTCTTGCTTGGCATCGTCTAGCTCGGTTTTCTTTTCTTCGATTTGAGCATTGACCTTGGTCAATTCATTCTGAACTTGTAATAGCTTGGTCTGCATAAACACAACGCTAATTGCCAGGATAATCATTGTTGCAGCAATCGAAACATAGAAGGCCTTTTCCACACGTGAAAAACCTTTAAACTTCGTTTGCAATAACTGGCTTGTTTTTTCGATTCTTTCTGCCATGTTTTTCCTCTTACTTGTGAATTTTTCTGGCCACGCGCAACTTGGCTGAATGCGAACGATTGTTGGCTTCTAGCTCTTCGGCACTTGGCAAGATTGGCTTGCGGGATACCAATTCCATCTTAGGCTTAAGATCATCTGGAATGAAGGGCAAGCCTTTGGGAACTTCCACTGTTGAAGCTTCCTTGAATAATTGCTTGGTCAAGCGGTCTTCCAGCGAATGGAAGGTAATGACCGAGATTCTACCATCCAAAGCCAGCATGTCCATGGCCTGCTGGATGGATTCATCTGCAGCGCCCAGCTCATCATTGACTTCGATTCGGATAGCCTGAAAAATCTGCTTGGCAGGGTGTCCCTTTTTCTTGAGCTCCTTGGCAGGCTTGGCCGACTTGATAATCTCTGCCAACTCCGTCGTCGTCTCAATTGGTTTCACCTCACGCGCTTGCTCAATCTTACGGGCAATCTGTTTAGAAAATTTATCCTCACCATACTTGAAAAAGATCCGAACCAGGTCATGATAGGCATAATGATTGACCACCTCATAGGCCGTCAGACTAGCTTCCTGATTCATCCGCATATCCAGTGGCGCATCCTTTTTATAAGAAAAGCCACGTTCACGCTGATCTAGCTGAGGACTGGACACTCCCAAGTCATAACAAATTCCATCAATTTCCTGGACACCAGCCTCCTGCAAACGTGCCTGCAAATGACGGAAGTTATCCTTGATAAAGGTTACCATCCCCTTTTCGATATAGGGTGCCAACCGTTTTTGCGCATTGTCAATGGCATTCTGGTCCTGGTCAAAGGCATAGAGATGCCCTTTTTCGCTCAATTTACTTAATAAATATTCGCTATGGCCTGCTCCGCCCAAAGTCGCATCAACGTAGATACCGTCAGGTTTTACGTCAAGCATATCAATCGTTTCATGAAGCAAGACCGTTACATGATGAAATTCTTTTGTCATATCTTATCTATTTTACCACAAATCTGACCAGCTTGCACTTGTCAGACAAGGCTAAGTTTCTTCGAAAAAAATTCTCAAAAATATGTCATATATACTTGACATCTCGTCTCCGAAAGAATATAATATAGTCAAATATATACGACATATCAGAAAGGAGACCCTATGAATCGTGTCAAAGAATTCCGCAAGGAACTGGGTATTTCCCAGCTCGAGCTCGCCAAAGATATAGGTGTCTCGAGACAGACCATCAACATGATTGAAAATGACAAGTACAATCCAACCCTGGAACTCTGTCTCAATCTCGCCCGCAGCCTCCAAACTGACCTTAACAGTCTCTTTTGGGAAGACGATTTTTAAAAAAGGAGCAAACAAATGAAAAAAGAAACTCTTACTGACAAACTCATCAAACGCACATACGGCATTTCTGGCCCCCTTGACGAACACAAACGGCGCGAGGCCGATCGTATCGGGAATCAGATCTTTATCGTTCTCTTTTATCTCATGATATTTGGCAACCTCATCCCCTTTATCCTTGCTTATAAATACCCACAAATTGTCGCTATCGGCTATCCTCTCGTAGTGTTTGGCATTTCGATGATGGCTGCCCTCTATGTGGTCTCTCAAACCAAGAAAACGGGCATCACAGCTATTGATCCCGAAATGTTAAGCAAGAAAGAAAGTAAACAACTGCATTTTCCTGGTCTAAAAGCCGGTCTGATCTACGGCATAGCGATATTTTTTATAATGCCACTCATCAATACCCTAACCAGTGAAAATCCAAATTTCATCAGTTCTCTTCTGAATTCAAAACATATTTTAAAAACTATACTGGGAGCGTTCTTTTTTGGACTGATGATGCAAATTATCGTCTCTCTTCGCATTCAAAAGGCCAATAAAGACCAAGAAGACGACTAGGAGGTACCTTATGAAATCACTAGCTAGACTACTGAGCAGTCATGTTTTTATCAGTATCTTTGTTACCTTTTTCCTACTTTCTGGACATATTGAGCATCCTTTCTTGATTATCTTTCTTTTATTCCTTCCTGTATTGAACAAGGGACAGAGATTCCAGAAAATCCAATCAAAAAAAATACGTCTTCTAAACGCATCTCTCTGTTTTATCCTCGTATCCTTTCCACAACTTTTAACAAATCCTATAGATTGGAGATACCTGGTATTTCTAATAATCTGTATCATTTTTAGTTTGGTTTACTTCTATACTCTCTATCAACTCTTTAAAGAAATCAATCAAAAATCGCTCATTTAGGAGATTACTCCCATGAAAAAAGAAGATCTCACCACTCGCTTACTTAAACTATTCTTTCACATACAAGGCCCTTTTGATGAATGTCGTCAAGAGATAATCTACAGGGCTTGTGCCCGTGCCTTGATCCAAATCATTTACTCCTCCCTCCTACTCTTCTTGTTCTATCTCCTATTTGGACGCTTCATAGAGTTGGTTCGAGATGCCATGCCCTACCTCTATTTTGGACTTATCTTCGTCCTCTCATCTAGGGCGAGACTAGCAGTTCGCAACTTACATTTAGACAAGGATGACCCGTCCGAAATCCATCACAAAAGCTACAGCAAAAGCCAAATCAACCTTCGTAGTTGGGGTGTATTCATCAGTATTCCAATTGGCTTGTTTGTCTTATCAGCCTTTCACAAACTCTTTGTTCAGCATCTTCCCCTCAATACCTTTTGGGACAATCTCTCCCAGTTCGATAAAACGCTCCCTTTACTAGTCTTGGGATTGGGTATTGGTGCCATCTTTGGAACCATGACCTATGCCTTTTTATCGGAACACGAGGTGAAACACTCTGAATCAGGAATGCATAAGGAGAATATAGAAAAATGACCAGTGTATATGATTTTTCCGTTTTGAACCAAAACAACCAAGCAACTCCCCTGGAGAGCTATCGTGGCAACGTTCTCTTGATTGTCAACACTGCTACAGGATGTGGTTTAACGCCCCAGTACCAGGGACTTCAAGAACTCTATGAACGCTATCAAGATCAGGGCTTTGAAATCCTAGATTTCCCTTGCAATCAGTTCATGGGACAAGCACCCGGCAGCGCAGATGAAATCAATAGCTTCTGCAGTCTACACTACCAGACCACTTTCCCTCGCTTTGCCAAGATCAAAGTCAACGGCAAGGAGGCAGATCCTCTTTATGTTTGGCTAAAAGACCAGAAATCTGGCCCGCTAGGAAAACGAATCGAATGGAATTTTGCTAAGTTTCTCATTGGTCGAGATGGGCAAGTCCTTGAGCGCTTCTCTTCTAAAACAGACCCCCAAACCATCCAAGAGTCTCTTCAAAAAATACTTTAATTTCTTTTTAAAACGTATCCTTTCATTTAGTTTGAGCCCTGAAAGGATGCGTTTTTTCTTTAAAAAGTAACTGATTTTCTTTAATTTATATTTATTTTTTTGCTTTTTGCTATTGCAATTCTTTCATTAATTTAGTATATTTGTTATATTAAAAGTTTTCAGTCATTTTAAGGGAGAAATGACCTTTTAAATTTTTTTATCTTAAAATGAAAGCGCTTTATAAACAGGAGGTAAGGTGGCTTACAAATTATCAGAGAGTTTTTTCATTAAATCAAGTTGTAACCAAGTCAGACTTGGGCTTGGGCAGTAGCTGACTGCCTTTCTAAAAACTAGGAGTATATTATGAATCGATACCTTTTTGAAAAAGGGCAAACATTTAGCATTCGGAAGTTGACTGTAGGTGTGGCATCTGTTATCGTGGGACTGGCATTTTTTGCTTCTGGAACCGTGCGTGCAGACGAAACGTCTCCTGCCACGACATCCAATTTAGATCAGCAAATGAAACAAGTCGCAGATATAGAAGAGATCAAGGCTGAACCAGTCAAAAAAGAAGACCGTGTAGAAGCTGAAAAACAAGAAACACCTGCTGCCGATACCAACAGTGCTGACTTGCTCCCTGAAGACATTCAGGACCGTGCCTATCCAGACACACCTGTCAAAGAACTCGATACGACTACTATCGTTGACCAAAAAGCTAGTCCAAAAGTAGAAACTAAGAGCATTCTAAAGGATAAGGAAGAAGCTCCAAAAGAAACTGAGAACGGAAACCGTGCCATCATTAACGGTGGTCAAGACCTCAAACATATCAACTACGAGGGACAACCTGCTACTGCTGCTACTATGGTTTACAGCACTTACAATGCAGGGGAGCAACGCTACCTCGTTTCAGGATCTGGTATCTTTGTTGCACCTAATTTGATTCTTACCGTTGCTCATAACTTCCTAGAGGCCAATAAAGAAACTGGCGAAGGTCACATTCGTGGTGGAAAATCTGCCCAGTTCTACTATAACGTTGGTTCAAACAGCGAAAAGAAAAACTCACTGCCATCTTCTGGAACTACGGTTTTATTCAGAGAAAAAGATATCCATTTCTGGAATAAGAAAGAGTTTGGAAAAGGCTATAAAAACGACCTTGCTCTTGTAGAAGCTCCTATTCCTCTTCCGATTGCTAGTCCAAACAAAGCAGCAACCTTTGCGCCTTTAGCGGAGCACAAAACACATCAGCCGGGAGAAGCCATCAGTACGATTGGCTACCCAACTGACTCGAGCTCAAAAGAATTGAAACAGCCTATCCTAGCCGGTCAGCTTTACAAGGCAGATGGGACCATCCGATCTGTTGAGTCCTATGATGATAAGGGAACAACCGGTATTACCTATAAAACCACTTCTGTATCTGGTTTGTCTGGTGGCGGGATTGTGGATAGCCAAGGAAAAGTTCTGGGTGTTCACCAACACGGAACCGTTGACAATGGTGTCGCTGAAAAGGATCGCTTTGGTGGCGGACTCGTCCTTTCACCTGAACAACTGAAATGGGTTAAGGACATGATTGCCAAGTATGGTGTGAAAGGCTGGTACCAAGGTGATAACGGAAATCGTTACTACTTTACCGATGACGGACGTATGCTTCGGAATGAGAAAGCTGTGATCGGAAGCAACGAATATTCCTTTAACCAAGATGGGATTGCTACCTTGATCAAAGGAGTTGAATACGGTCGTGTGGTTATCCAACACGAAGACGAAGAAGGAAATCCTGTCAAAGATAATGACACCTTCATCGAACAGACAGCTGTTGATTCTCCATTTGACTATAATTTCAAAAAAGAAATCGAGAAAACGGACTTCTACCAGAAGAATAAAGACAAATACGAAATTGTATCCATTGATGGCGTAGCAGTCAATAAACAACTAAAAGATACTTGGACTGAAGAGCACAATGTTGTCAGCAAAGCGCCTGCCGGTACACGTGTCATCAAGGTAGTCTATAAAGTCAACAAAGGCTCTTTCAAAGTTTACTACCGTCAAAAGGGAACAGCTACTGAGCTAGCAGAAGCGACAGTTGATAACAATGACGGCCAAGAGTATGACGTTTCCTTTGTCAACACCTTCCATGCAAAAGACATTGCTGGCTACCGTCCAGTCAAGGCTAGCCTGGAAGCAAGGATCCAGCAAAAAGGGGTGAATGAGGTCGTCTTTGAATACGAGCCAGTCGCTGATACAGCTAATCCAACGACACCGACTCCACCAGTGGCTCATCCAGAAGATAAAGAAACTGAGATTGGCAATCATGGACCTCTTCCAAGCAAGGCTCAACTCGATTACCACAAGGAAGAATTGGCAGCCTTCATCCACTACGGAATGAACACCTATACCAATTCTGAATGGGGAAATGGGAAAGAAGACCCTCGATACTTCAATCCAACCAACTTGGATACTGACCAATGGATCCGTACTCTGAAGGAAACGGGCTTCAAACGAACCATTATGGTTGTTAAACACCACGACGGATTCGTTGCTTATCCATCTAAGTACACCAACCATACCGTAGCTGCTAGCCCATGGAAAGATGGAAAGGGTGACCTTCTCGAAGAAGTTTCCAAATCTGCTAGCAAGTACGACATGAACATGGGTGTTTACCTATCACCATGGGATGCCAACCATCCTAAATACCATGTTGCAACCGAAAAAGAATACAACCAATACTACCTCAACCAACTGAAAGAAATCCTTGGTAATCCGAAATACGGTAACAAAGGGAAATTTATCGAAGTTTGGATGGACGGTGCGCGTGGTAGCGGTGCCCAAAAAGTGACCTATACCTTTGATGAATGGTTCAAATACATCAAAGAAGCCGAAGGAGATATCGCTATCTTCTCTGCTCAACCGACAAGTGTTCGCTGGATCGGAAATGAACGGGGGATCGCAGGTGACCCTGTATGGCATAAAGTCAAGAGAGCTAACATCACAGACGATGTGAAAAACGAATACCTCAACCATGGTGACCCAGATGGTGATATGTATTCTGTAGGGGAAGCTGACGTTTCGATCCGTTCGGGCTGGTTCTACCATGACAACCAACAGCCGAAATCACTCAAAGAGTTGATGGATATCTACTTCAAGTCTGTTGGTCGTGGAACGCCACTCCTTCTCAATATTCCACCAAATAAAGAAGGAAAATTCGCCGATGCAGATGTGGCTCGCTTGAAGGAATTTAAGGCAACCCTAGATCAAATGTATGCGACTGACTTTGCCAAAGGTGCCACCGTAACAGCAAGTTCGACTCGTCAAAACCATCTCTACAAGGAAAGCCACCTCACAGACGGTAAAGATGACACCAGCTGGGCGCTCTCAAATGATGCCACAACCGGTAGCTTTACAGTCGATTTGGGGCAAAAGAGACGCTTTGACGTCGTTGAACTCAAGGAAGATATCGCCAAAGGTCAACGTATCTCTGGTTTCAAGATTGAAGTTGAAATCAACGGACGTTGGGTGACATACGGCGAAGGTTCGACCGTTGGTTACCGTCGCTTGGTTCAAGGCAAGCCTGTAGAAGCACAAAAAATCCGTGTAACCATCACTGGTGCTCAAGCAACTCCAATCTTGACCAACTTCTCAGTCTACAAGACACCAAGCAGCATTGAAAAGACAGATGGCTATCCTCTTGGACTTGAATACCACTCAAACACAACTGCGGATACAGCTGGAACAACTTGGTACAATGAATCTGAAGGTGTTCGTGGCACTTCTATGTGGACCAATCAAAAAGATGCCAAAGTAAGCTATACCTTCACAGGAACCAAGGCCTATGTCGTCTCTACGGTCGATCCAGGTCATGGAGAAATGTCCGTCTACGTTGATGGTCAAAAGGTTGCCGATGTCCAAACCAAGAACAGTAGCCGTAAACGCAGCCAAAAAGTCTTTGAAACAGGCGATTTAGCACCAGGCCAACACACTATTACTCTTGTAAATAAAACAGGTGAACCAATTGCTACAGAAGGAATCTACACCCTAAACAATGATAGTAAAGGGATGTTTGAACTCGAGTCTACCAACTACGAAGTCGAAAAAGGAAAACCAGTCACTGTTAAGATTAAGCGTGTTGGTGGAAGCAAGGGGGCTGCTACTGTTCGCTTTATCACAGAACCTGGAACTGGGGTTCACGGTAAAGTTTACCAAGATACAACTCAAGATGTGACCTTTAAAGATGGAGAAACAGAAAAGACTGTTACCATCCCAACGATTGACTTTACAGAACAAGCCGACTCTGTCTTTGACTTCAAAGCCAAACTCACTTCTGTCACTGATGGTGCCCTGCTCGGTTTCGCTACCGATGCAACCATCCAAGTGATGAAAGCTGAATTGCTGATCAAGGACCAAACAAGTTATGATGACCAAGCTAGTCAGTTGGATTATAGTCCTGGCTGGCACCATGAAACCAATTCGGCAGATAAATACCAAAAAACGGAGTCTTGGGCATCCTTTGGTCGCTTAACTGACGAGCAAAAGAAAAAGACAACTGTCACAGCTTACTTCTACGGTACTGGACTTGATATCAAGGGCTATGTCGACCCAAATCATGGTATCTACAAAGTCTTCCTAGACGGCAAAGAAGTTCCTTACCAAGAGGGCATGGGAAATGCTTCAACTATTGATGGTAAGAAATACTTTAGCGGTCGTGCAGCCCAACGCCAAGGCAATCAAACTCTGGTTAGACTAAAAGGTCTGGACGAAAACTTGCACGCAGTCACCCTTCAACTAGATCCTGATCGAAACGATTTGTCTCAAAATATCGGTATTCAGGTCGACCAATTCATCACTCGTGGCGAAAGTAGCGAACTCTACAGCAAGGCAGATATCATCCAGTCTATCTCTAAATGGAAAGATGATCTGTCCAACTTTGATCCAGCAGGCTTGAAAAATACGGCTACTGCACGCCAAGCTTTCCAAGCAAATCTAGAAAAATTGAGAAACCAACTCAGTGCTGATGCAGTGGATGTTCAGGATGTCATGTTGACAGTCAGTGCCCTACAAGATATCCTATCCAAGGATGAGAACTATCAAAGAGGCCAAGAGGAACCTAGTCCAGAGCAACCGGAACAGCCAGAAGAACCTGAGAAACCTGACCAGCCTGAGCAACCAGCTGAACCAAAACAACCGGAAATTGAGTACGATAAGGCTATGGACAGCTTGACAAAAGCTATCGAGAAAAAAATCGCTGAGCTTGGATCCAACAAGGAAGCTAAAAAGAAATTATTAGAAATTGCTGACCAAGCCATTGCTGCAATCCAAGAAGCTAAAACTCAGGAAGCAGTCAATCAAGCGCTAGAAACTGCTCTCGAACAAATCATCAAGCTCGAAGCAGCTCAGCCTGAGAAACCTGCTGAACCTGAAAAACCAGTTCAACCGGAAAAACCTGCTCAACCTGAGAAACCGGTGCAACCGGAAAAACCGGCTCAACCTGAACAACCGGCGCAACCGGAAACTCCAGCGCAACCGGAAAAACCGGCTCAACCTGAAAAACCTGCTCAGCCTGAAAAACCTGCTCAGCCTGAAAAACCAGTTCAGCCTGAAAAATCGGCGCAACCGGAAACTCCAGCGCAACTTGAGAAACCGACTCAACCGGAGACTCCAGCGCAACCTGAGAAACCAATTACTTCTTCAACTCCTGAGGAAGGGGTTAAAGACCTTGTCTTTACACTTCCAAACTTGGAAATCGTCAATAAGGTCGTACCGTTCAAGACGATTCGTCGCGAAAACCCACAATTAGACACAGGAAAAGAGCAAGTTCTATCAGAAGGAAAAGACGGTCTCTTAGTCGAGTATGTTGAAGTGGACGGTGACAATCGCAAAGTTCTCCAAACAGAAGCAACTCCAGCTCAAGATCGAGTGATTGAGGTAGGTAGCAAACAAAGCTCAGTTGGAACAGAAGCGCCACCAGTTGTGACTCTTCCTGAGTATGTTCTACCAAGAGAGACTGAAAAACCTGCTCCAGTCGTAACAGATAATTCATCATCAAAAGATGAAAAAGCTCCTGTTACAGCTACAACCAAAGAAGACAAGGAAAGACTACTCCCTGCAACTGGGGAACAAGAAGCAACTGCCTTCCTCTTCTTGGCAGCCATTACTTCTATCTTGTCTCTCCTGATCTTCCAAAAGAATTTCAAAGACTAAAAGAAATCTTTGATTGATTCTTTTCCATTATTTCAGTTCCCCCGTAGAGAAGACCATCTGGTCTTCTCTTTTTCTATCTCTAGAAAATAAAAAACATCCATAAATTTATATGGATATTTTAGTATAAAATTCTAAAATAAGGTTATCATTGAGGATAGGTATTTTCAAAGTCAACTACGATTTCAAGCAAACGGTCATCTAA
Organism: bacterium; assembly: GCA_905221305.1. Classification (GTDB taxonomy): domain Bacteria; phylum Bacillota; class Bacilli; order Lactobacillales; family Streptococcaceae; genus Streptococcus. The sequence continues at coordinate 13,827 of CAJNCO010000005.1, read as the reverse complement.
AAAAGTCAAAGCTTCTTGTCTAATATCTTCAGGAATTGCCATAGTAAGCTTCGGCAATCCCTCCACAGATAGCAGCGATAGTATCGCTATCTCCTCCGATGGAAATCGCATTTCGGATAGCATCCTCGAAATTTTCAGACTCAAAGAAGGCCTCTAAGGCCTGGGGAACAGAGCCCTGACAAGTCACATCAAAAGTGTAATCCTCTCTGATGTCGTCCAGAGTAAAGTCCATAGGATAGTAATTCTTATCAATATGGTCCCTGATTTCATCCATACTAGCACCATTTCGTGCCAAGAAAATTGCTACAGCCGTCGCTTCAGCACCCTTTATGCCCTCAGGATGATTATGAGTCACTGCTGTAACTGCTTGTGACAAAGACTTGGCTTGCTCTATACTATCTGCCACAAAACCGACGGCGCTGATGCGCATAGCGGCGCCATTACCATAACTACCATAGGATTGAGGATCATCAGAAAAAATCCAATAGAAAAAGTGACCTCCATAACCACAATCGGGATAATGACGGCCGACTTCCTGCATGTACTGGACAGCATTTTTTGACAGTTGACTCCAGTCTTCCTTGCTGGCCAATAAGGCTTTAGCTACCGCCAAAGTCATAATACTATCATCGGTCGGACAAGAATTCTGGGTGAACAAATCAAACTCTTTACTTTTATGATTATCCGCCTCGAATCGAGAACCAACAATATCTCCAATAACCGCTCCTAGCATGATTCACCTCCTGCAACATTCTCTACTCTTATGAAAATAGAGTCCATTAAATCCTTTTGAAATTTACTTTATTATAGCATGCTTAGATATTTTTCAGGAACTTGGACAGGCTCTATGCTTGCAGTCCCATATAAGCATAGGTTCGATTTCTAGGAGACTCTTTTTCCGTCACCACCCTAAAATAAAAGCGATGCTCCCGCCCATCCTTTGCATTTTCCTTGTTTAAGACGAAGTAGTTCTTCTGATTCATTGCCATGGTTCGTAGGATATCATCGATCAAAAAAGTCAAGGGAATATTCAAGGCAGAGTATTTTTGGAAATCCTCTTCAAAGCGGATGTAACTATCTGAAAAATAATCCATCTGCAGTTTGTTTTTATACAACTCTTTTCTAGTCATACACTCCCTCCTCCCACAGTCGAATTTCGAGGACATCTTCTACCTCTACCAGCCTATAGCCCTCATTGGTCCTAATAGATAGAGTTTGAGGTGATAATTCACTCACCTCGCCGATGATCGTGGTTTTCTGCTTCTTTTCCTTGACCACAAAGTATCCCTTTAGTTGCCCGACATACAGCTGCGAAAGCAAGAGTAACTTCTCAACGGAATTCAAATCTGTCGAAAAAGCAACCCGATTTCTTTCTTCACCGAGTGAACTAGTATGCTCTGAGAGGAAAAAGCCCATCCACTTCTGCATCCCTGGATCTTGATAGTCACGCGCAGATTGAAATGGTAAATAAGAACGATCAATCATTTTAAACCATCTAATCCTCCAGCAGAATGCCCCCCAATCAGCTTGCTTCTGGCAAGACTCCTAGAGGCTTCTTCCAGTGCATTGGCCTTTAAGAGGGAGGTAAAACCAAATTGTTCTCGAATGGAGTCAATGGCTGTCTGGAGCCTTTCTTCTTTTTCTAACTTGTCAACATCATCAAAGAGGGAGACCAAGCCAAAGGACTCGTCCACAAATCCTGAATAGTTGACTCCGACACTTCTGACCGCTCCAGAAGTGTATTTATTATGAAATAGCTTCAAAACATAATCCGTTAAGACAGCTGTATTATTGGTCGGTTCGACCTTCATTTGTGTGTGAATAGACGACCTGACCTCCTGCTTAGAGAAACCAACATAGATAGAGACAAGGGTTGTTTTCTTGCCCGCCCTTCTCAGTCTAATAGCCACCTGCTCCGCCATTTCTCGGAGAATAATTTCGATATCCCGTGGCTTCACGTAGTCTCTCGGCAAGATTTGAGAATTCCCCAACCCTTGAGACTTGGCTTTATAGGGCTTATGAACATTGCTTTCATCAATCCCGTTAGCATGAAACCACAAACGCAGGCCAGCCTGACCCAGAGCTTTCTGTAACTGGTCTGGATTACTGGTGGCCAATTCTCTGATGGAAAAAATCCCCAGAGCATGCAAGCGTTTCGCCATCCGCCTGCCAATCCCCCAAAAATCCGTCATCTTGGGAATGGCCCAGACCTTCTCTTCCACATCCTGGTAAGACCAATTGGCCCTCATGGTCGGGGTGTGCTTGGCTTCATTATCCAAGGCTAACTTAGCAAGCAGGGGATTGGCATTGGACATACCGACTGTTGAGTAAATCCCGGTCTGCCGCCAGATATCTCTCTGGATACGAGCCGAAAGCATATCTAGCTTATCTTTACGAGAAATCTGCTGGTCCGGGACAAAATAATTGAGCGAACTAGTCAAATCGATAAAACCTTCATCAATAGAGTAGGGATAAATATCATCTGGGCTACCATAGTTCTGGAAAATGCGCTGAATTTCTATATTGACCGCGATATACTTATCCATCCGAGGAGGGACAATGACGGTCACCCGTGCCCAATCTTCAATAAATTTCACATAGTCTGGGTCTGTCCGCAGTCCTTGTTTCTTGGCATTGTAGTAGGAAAATTTACGCGTCTTGATATCAAAGGGCAGGTCATAAGCACGACCGACATTGGACTTGCCAAAAATCTTCTTAAACATGGGAGAGGAAGCTAGGATAAGGCCGGTAGAATTATCAGCGCGACTCATGACACAAAGCGAGGTCTTCAGCGGATGCAAGCCCCTTTTCACACACTCGACACTGGCATAGAAAGATTTCATATCGACAAAGGCAATATCACTTTTGGGCTCTCTGGAATAATCAAAGTAGCCCATAGGCTAACCCTCCATCGGTACAAAATTACCTACGATAATTCCCACAATCCGCGGATCTTCTTCGTAAGAAATGTGAATATCCTTATATTTAGGATTGATGGAAACCAAACGCAGACCATCTTCTTCTCGATAGACCCGTTTGATATAGGTCTGGTTATTGCAAACCACTGCATAGACAGCACCATCGTAATCAAATCCGGTCTCCCGAATCAGAGCCACTGAACCATTTTGGTATTTAGGTTCCATAGAGTCCCCAGATACCCAAGATGCAAAATCATGGGCCAACTCCTCGTTAAAGTAGACCGTATCAAAATTCTGATCATCATAGACCGAAGCCCCGATCCCTGCTGACATGCGTTCGTAGACACGGTATTCGTAGAGTCGATTGGGCATGGTCGTCACCTTCTGAGTTTGTTCCTCTTGAGCCAGGTTGCGAGCATAGAGTACAACCTTGTCCTTCCCTTGCTTGGAGAGGCTATTGTAGAGACGAACAATCTCGATCTGAGTGAAATATCCCTTTGCCACCTTTAAAATATTTTCTAGCTGGGTAACCTTCTCCTTGGATGGTTCCTTAATTCCACGTTCCCAAGCTGAATAAGCCTGAAAACTAATCCCAAGTCGCTCTGCAATCTCTTTTTGTGTTAGTTTTAGCTCTTTTCTCCGAGCCTTAAGTTTTTCTGGTTGGTACATGATTTACCTCCTAGTGTGGTCTTTTCATAGTAGATTGACTTCATATTTTAAAACTCAACCATTTTGGTTTAGTTTTATTATATAAAAAAAGTAGACGAATGTCTAGTGGGAAAATCCCACTTTAAACCCTACTTGCTTCAGCTTCATAAAATGATTATGACTTATAAATAAAGAAGAAAACCATCTCAAATTTGATGAGATGGTTAATCATTCAGTCTACTTTATAAAAAACTTGTTCTGAGCTAGTTGGAGCAGCTTGCCCAGCAATAAGCCTGTTTTTACTTGAATCAGAATCAACCCACTTCATAGTGCTCCCCGCAGGATAAATACTCATTCCATACCCTGAGGAACCTGCTCTAATACTGAAATTAATACTTCCATCGTTACCCATGCTCACTTTCTCAATATTTCCACTGTTTACTAATCCATTTTTATCGAATGTAAACTCTTGTCCAAGCTCATTTCTCCAAGTTCCGACTAGAGTAGAGAAATCTCCATTTAGAATGGCTTGCTCATCTATTTTTTGTGACTCAGCATTCGTTTGCTCTTCTTGTGTCGAAGGTTTTTCCTCCGTAGTCGTAACACTATCTTGAGTAGTTGTTAAACTAGTAGTCGTTGTTGCACTTGTTGTACTTGTCGTTGTCGTACTACTAGTAGAAACCTGTTCTGTTGTAGTACTTACTGCTTCTGTATCTTGCTTCTTATTATTAAAGAAGAACATAAAACTTATCAGTACTATAGGAATTAAGGAACATGACAAAAGCAACAGCCAGTTGATGCCTTTTTCTTGCGATCGTAGAATAATAATTTCATCAGCATCCTGATAAATCTCAACTAATTGATTTAATTTAGGTTGAAAATTCAGCTCACGAATTGGAATAAGTAGTTCATCCCCTGTATTCAGCTGTATTCTAGCAAGCCCATCTTCAATACTAATGATCTTATGCTTCGGTTTATAAGTAAAAGCAGCATTTTTAGCTTCAAGTTTTACAACTAAATCCTCATAGATATGAACAATATCCCCGATTTTGGGCTCAAATTCACAATTCTCAATAGCAGACTTTTGAAAACTTCCATTATTATAACCGATATAAACAGTATCTTCAGTTCTTTTAATTATCTTTCCTATTTTCATTTCTAACACCTTTATATTATTTTTCCTTAATTGTATCATATGAAGCTTAAAAACCAAACTCGGCTGCTTCTAGACTGGTTGACCTCCCGAAGCATATGTGCTAGAATTATTAATATATAAACACAATGAGAGGCTATGCACTATATGTTCCCATTTATGCCTGCAGCAAGAGCAAAAACCGTCTTTGATATTCCCTATCAAAGATTATATCAAATTGGTTTTAAAGGATTAATTTTCGATATAGATCAAACTCTTGTGATGCATGGCGCTCCTGCAACAGAACAGGTTATTGAACTTTTCCAAAAACTGAAAGACCTTGGTTTCCATCTCTTTCTTTTGTCAAATAACGACGAAGAAAGAATATCCGAATTCAATCAACATCTTGCCGTCCCTTATATTCCTATATCAGAAAAACCCAATCCAAAAAACTTCATAAAAGCTCTTGAAATTATGAATCTAGAGTCTTTTGAAACAGTGATGATTGGAGATCAACTTTTTACAGATGTGTTAGGTGCTAGCCGAGCTAATATACCTACTATCTTAGTTGATTTTTTATATGATCCTAAAGAGGGAGGAATTGGTAAAAAACGATGGGTGGAAAAACTTCTACTATCGACTTATCCTCTTTTAAGACAAAAAAATACAAATCTAGATTTACTCAAGAAGGAGAATCCACATGGTTTTTTGGAATAAAGATCTTTTGTTTTGTGAGATTAGTCCCACCACATATAAAATTTCTCTCAAGAAAGAAAATCTCAAACGACATATTCAAAACTTCAAGCAAGGTAAAAAATTTTCAAAAGTACGTCAAGAAAAACTTCTACCTAACTTGGTATCATCATACTCTACTCAGTTAATAAAACATGGCCCAGGTATTGATATCAACCTTCAAAAAGGGAAAGCAACTAACATTCAAATTGCAGCCCAAACTTTAAATCATATTATGATTTATCCTGGAGAAGAATTTTCTTTTTGGAGTTTAGTTGGAAATATAACAAAGAGAAAAGGTTACCAAGAGGGACGAGTAATTGTCAACGAGAAAGTACAATCTGGCATTGGAGGAGGTCTATGCAATTTAGCTAACCTACTTCATCTTTTAATCGTTCATAGCCCTATGGAAATTACGGAATTCCATGCTCATTCGGATGCACTGGATCCAGACAAGGACACACGAAAACCATTTTCTAACGGAACGTCTGTTCAATATAATCATCAGGACTATCGTTTCAAAAACAACACTGAACAAATCATTCAGCTACGAATATGGGTAGAAAATGAAATTCTATTTGGAGAATTACGTAGCGAATCACAATTCCCCTTCACTTATCAAATTGTTGAAGAAAATCACCACTTCAAAAAAGAAGGGGACCATTACTATCGTAACTCTTTAATTTATCGTGAAAAACTGGACCGTATCACTGAACAGACTTTGGAAAAAGAGCTTGTTCTGAAAAATCATTCAAAAGTAATGTATGATCCTGATCTTATCCCTAAAGAAATGATTAAACAATAATCTGAATCCTTTTATTTTCCAATCTATAGTATTCAGATTAAAAGTTAAAAAGGAACTTTTATGAACTCACCTAAATTAATTGTTATGCTGACGCATAATGATCACACTATTGAAAATGCACGTGACATCTTCGAAGTATGTAAGAATTCTAAGGCTCAATGTTGGGGTTTTAAAGAAAGACCTCTCCCAATTTCAGAAATGAAGGCTCTATTTTCAGAAATGAAGGCTTGTGGTAAAACTACTTTTCTTGAAGTTGTTGAGTATGATGAAGAAAGTGGACTTCACGGTGCACAGATTGCAAAAGAATGTGGGTGTGATGTGTTGATGGGAACAGTTTTCTTTGATTCTATCAACCAGTTTTGCAAAGATAACCAAATCAAATATATGCCATTTGTTGGCCAAATCACTGGACGTCCATCTGTTCTTGAAGGTTCCATAGAAAGTATGATTGCACAAGCGAGAGAATACCTTGAAAAAGGTGTCTACGGTATCGATTTGCTAGGTTATCGATACACTGGTGATCCAGTAGCTTTGAGTAAAGCTTTTGTCCAAGAAATTCAAGCACCAGTTTGTTTAGCTGGAAGTATTGATTGTTATGAACGTTTGGATGAAGTAATAGAAACGAATCCATGGGCCTTTACAGTTGGCAGTGCATTTTTTGAAGAAAAATTTGGATCTGATATTCATAAGCAGATTAATAATGTTTGTGATTATATAGGTAGATAATTTAAAATAGATTTTCAGAGTGAATTTACCCTCCAGAAATTAGATTTTTATATCTGACTTTTGGAAGGTAATTTTTATTTTACTCCGATAATTCAATTATTATAATTCTAAACTAGCAATCATTAAAAAATCAAGAGATAACTCTTGAGCGCTTTGAAACGTTGATATAATCGTGTTGATTAACGTTTTGAGGAAACTAACTTTGTCAGGTTACAGCCACATTTGTAAGCGACTAAAGTCGCAACAACTGTGTCAATTGCACCAATTTAGTAAAAAAGCACAAAAAAAGAACACCCCGAAAGGTGCTCTTTGTAAGTATAGTAATTCTTTCGAATTAACGTTTACTAAATTGTGAAGCTTTACGAGCTTTCTTAAGACCTGGTTGGAAACACTTTTATTTGAATAAGTTTCAATATCCGCTTAAAATCAATGTTTTCCCACATTTACAGAAAACAGAATTTCATTTAATTTGAATAAATTTCATTTGAATGGTGTGAATTTTACCCTAAAAATACACAAATTGAGCTAGATTTTACCAAAAAGTTCACACCATTTAAATTGTTATTGTTTTGTACACTTTTAATAGATAAATTCTAAAATATAGTACAACAATAAACTCATGAGACCTAAAATAGTGCAAACTGTAAGTACACTGACAAAAAACCATGAGATTCTATATGCTACTATCATCTTAGCAAAGGAACAGATTAAGATAGATACCTATGTGGAATTAGGGAGAAATTTTTTTCAAATTGCAACTAAGATTGGTAGCCATCGTTTTATTATCAGTAGAATGGTGAAATGTTGTTCAAGACAGTATTTAGCTAAAAGAGATCAAAAATCTTATGAAGGTTTAGCTAAGAAAAGCATCTTGAATGCCGAAACTAAAAGAGAAATAGGGACTACTCTAAAAGCTTAATAGTCTCCAAAAACAGATACAAGATTTTTTTAAATTAAATAATAGACAGACAGTGACTTTTAAAACAATTTACAATTGGATTTATAGTGGTATGATTCAGATTGAATTATCAACATTAAGATAATAAGGGATAAGCAGGCAAGTTCAAGAAGCTAGAATGCTATCAAACATTAATTGGAATATTATAATGCCCCATCATGTTATCTTTTGTATATTATAAATTGATCTTTATAAATTTTTGTTTCATCCATCTGTATAACCGATACTCTATCAAAACTTGATCTATCTAATGTTAAGAATGAAGTCCCTACGATTTTTTGTGTATTTAAAGGATTTGTTGTCATAAAAAGATTAACCTCTTTATAGGCGTTAACTATTTTTTGCGTTTCTTCTCGAACTGTACTAACTAATTTAGGATTGTTATATCTGTTACCACTATACTTTCGTTGTGATGAAATTTTTACTGTTGTATTTTCCAAATAGTCAGCTGCTAACTTTTCTAAAGAAATATCATATGTATCACACACTAATAAATTGACAACCTTATTCTTTTTGTTTTCAATTGGATACTCAACAATAATTTCTCCTTTAAATTTGTCGTATTGCACAACAGATGATTCGGAGATAAACTCTGAAAAAACTCCATTAATAATAAGTTCAAACTGCATTGGTATTGAGACACCTATAAGTTGTAACTTTCGATAACCTAATATATTTGCTGCGATCCACAGTCTTTTATAACAGTTATGAAGATATACAGAATGACCATCATTAAATATTCGTTCCGCATTATTTTTTCTGAAAATCATCAATAATGAAGTAAAGATTAACAAATAAAGAATTGTATAAGTAGCGATAGAATTATCAGGAATTATTTCAAAAATAGCTCTTGTAAAAAGATTGGTATTTGATATTTTTTCAACTTCAACTAGGGGCAAACTCTTCCCAATCAGATCGCAAATCAGAATTGGAAATATAAAAATTAATACTAATGGTAAATAAAATTTTTGAGACCAAAAAAAACATTTCTTAAATAATTTATTTTTTCTATTCATACGTATCTATACATCCTTAAAATAGATTAGAGTTGATTGCCACTTATTTGATTCCCTAAAGTAGAATCTACCAGCCCGAAGTCCAACTATCAAAAAGAATAATCTGTCATCATTATCTGAGATAACTTTTTCCCATGAGTTAATGTCGACACAAGATGCAGTAGGTATATCTTCAGGATGGGTATGCCATTCTCCAATTAAACTTATAAAACCTGAACTTTTACCAAAATAATCATCTGCAAATTTCTGATGGTTTGGAGAAGTTTTTGAAAATTTAAATCTACTTCTTAAATCATTATCCTGTGGTTCTGAAAAATTTATAATAAGTATCGAATTATTTAAAAGTCTCTTACCAACAAAAATACCACCTGCTTCAGGTTCAAAACCCAGTTGTCTAAACTCTAGTAATGAATTTAAAATATCAGATGGTATTACAATTTGATATTTATTGTTCAGATTTACATATATCAACTTTATACTCTCCGTTACACTCTGGACAAGATGTATTTGTTCTTAAAGCAACATTTAATAAATCACTGTTTTTTAAACAATTGTAGTATCGAACACTGTATGTAAACCCTTCTTTTCCAAACTGTTTATCTGAACCAATTTCTGATACTAATCTGTTTTCAGAAGAAAATTCTCCATACAAGTACTGTAAATATACTTCTATAGCTTTATTTGCCAAAGAACTAGGCGCAATAACATTATAAGGAATAAATGAAGAATAACAGCTAGCTAGACGCTTTTCAAATATTTGATTTTTCTCTGCAAAAGAAGCTCTATTATTAACAAGATGCCCATCTTCATAATTCATACACATATAGCATCCATTATTTTGTGGAGAAACTAGTAGGTTATGATACCCAACTCCATATGGATCTAACCAGCAATACAATACCGTTTTTCCAATCTTTCTGAAAAAATGATTAATTTCAAAATTTGTTTTGGTATCTCCGACACAAGAAAAAACAAAATCATATTCATGAAATAAATTTGGATTCTTTCGAACTATTTCTTGAAATCGGATACCCTCACATTCAATTACTAAATCTGGATTTTCTTTTTTCAATTTATCTTCTAGAGCGTCTACTTTTTGAATATAGTCTATTACACTATCCATACCTAAGTAGTGCCTTGAAATGTTATCCACCGTTAAAAAATCAGGATCTATTAAAAGAAGTTTCGCTATACCCATTTTAGATAAATTGTTTGCAACAAATGATCCTACAGATCCAAGTCCAATAATGACTACTTTTTTATTCAGAAAATCATATTCTTGGGATGTCCTACTCACTCTATACTCCTTGTCGAATCTTGTAACATATACTGGAGTAATCTTGAAACTCCCATTTTTTGACTTCTTAGCCTTAGAACCAATTCTTTTTCTATCTTTATTTTTTTGTGGTACCTTATTATCAATTTTAAATGGATATTTGGAAGTTTCAGACTCAAAACTCGCACCAAACAAAACATAATCATTATCAGATATAGGAAGTGATAAAATTAATATGAATGACTTTTGTTTCATTTTACACCACTTTTGGAAGCGGCGTCTAACCCCCGAAGATAGATTTCCTGTAATCAATTTCTTAAATGTTGCTTCTGTTAGTTCATTCAGGGGATTAGGAGGAAGCACAGAATTCGAATCTTTAAGTGGCAGTATATAAACATCTCTGCTTTTTTTAGATTGTGGTGCAACACTCTCTTTGAGTTGTGAATCATAATTAAAAAGATGGAATTTCTGATTCGACAGGACTAATTCATGTTCCTCAAATGTACTGACCTTGGATAAATAACTTCGAATAGCTATGTATTTTGTTTTTGACTTCAAACAACTGATATGCCAATATGACAAAAACTCTTTCCTGAGCTCTTCGGTCATTTTGGGTGTATCCCAACTATCCAGTAATTCCTTTACTTTTTCACAGCAATCTTTCAATAATCTACGCGAATTGTTAAAGTCCCAAATTAAATTATCTTCTGAAATGTAACACAACTTCCCTTCGGAACCGACATGACTATACCATTTATTAAAATCCATATAATTTGAAAGATAGAATTCAGGAAGTGAATGGGGAAAGTCATTAAAAATGATAATTTTTAAGATAAATTTTTTATATTGATAAAAGTAACATTCCTTATCTTCGAACTCCAAGTTCTCTAAAGGTAATTCGTCAAAGTACATCTGAAATATTTCTTTTTTTTCTAACATACGCGCCTCTAAGCACTCGGATAATCACTGATTATAGCTCGAGTTCCAAAGTTTTCTGCTGTCTCTTTTTGTTCAATAACAGGAAAATCATCACCAAACTGTTTACTCAATATTTTTGTAGACTCACTTAAATCAGCAGAATCTATTGCTTCGTCTAGTGAATCTCTCAATTTTTCTAATTTATTCTTAAAGGCTTCCATTTGTATATTTGATACCCTTTCATATACATCCGTATATGGCTTAACCGGTAAGAAAACCTCTAATCTCGGATAAAATAAGTTTCTATCAACATCATATGTATTCGAAAATGAATTAATCATAGTATTTACTAAATTTCTTAAAGCTGAAATATCATCATAAGTAGTGTTCCCAGATAAATAGTCTACTTTTTTGCTTACAGAAAAATTATTGACAGCAAAAACTGAAATCCCAATGCCTGTCGGTCTATTATCTTGATTTTTAAATTTGAGATCTTTCCATCTTTTTAAGTAACGAATTACTCTCCGAAATTGGTTTCTGTCTTCGGAGTTCTCCATAGCATTATTAATTTTTTTCGTTAATTCTACAGGATCCGCTTCCTCCCATTTAATGTTTTCATCAGTACTATTCAGTTTTCCCCTGGCTAAAAAATAGTTATCATTTTCAGTACAATACACCGCTATATCAATATGAACACTATCTTCAGGAAATGATACTGTCACACATGGATTTTTTACTTTAACTCTATTTTCACCAAATTCGGAGACTAATGCATCAAAAATAAAATTCTTTACCTCTTTAGGAGAATACGAATATCTATCAACATCGATTTTTAAACCTCTATCTAAGTCATAATCCCCTTCATCAATTGGCAAAATACCCGTGTGAGTTGAGTAACTTCCTTGATTGAAAAAGCTTTTTCCAAATTCTGAAACACCTTTATTTATTGCTTCTTCAACCTCTTTACGTTTGTCAATTAATACCTTTTTGTCGTCAGCGTCTAGCTTAATGGCATCGTGAAATTTAATAAACTGTGACTGTATAGTTGGCATGAGTCCCTCCTTAAATTAAATTGTTATATCTAACTTTTATTATATCACTTTAGACGATTATTTCTTGAGTTTCCAATTAATTAATTATCTTACCTAAATATGATTTTAGAAAATACCACTATTACCGTTCTTCCATCACAAATCTCTCAACCGTTCCTGTCCCATCTTCAACATCTCTTCCTCCACCTTACTCCATTTTCCAAAGAGGCTTTCGTGTAGAACTTCTGCTGCTGAGATTTGATCTACTTCCGAATCATAAACACACGATTGATCTCTTTGATAAATTTGAATTTGTCTAAAAAGTTTAGCCTTTTCCAACTCTCGTAAGTTATCAACTAAATGTTCTACAATTCCATCATGGTGTTCTTTGGGAGTAGCTCTAGCTTGACTAGGATCTATAGCATAGAGCTCTTCATAACGTATCAAGGTACTGAGATAGGACAATTCTGGCTTGGTCGCAATTAGTGCAAGTGAGACTTGATATCCTCTAGTTATCAATAATTGTGCCGTTTTTCTAGGAACTTGTGTTGTTCTCAAGGTGCCCTCGATTAACAAATGATAACCTTTTTTACTCAACTCATCTACAAGATATTCAACCATTTGTCCCGCGAATACTTTGGTATAATCCACACTATCTTTGCCATACTTTTCCTGTAGGTCAAGGTAGTTCGGATGAAAAGAGCGATAACTATCCCCATCAATGATAATGATATTACCTTGAAATTCCCTTTGTTTAATACGATGAATCGTTGTTTTCCCAGCACCACTCTGTCCACCGAGCAAAATAGCCTTAGGATGAGATGAGCTTGTTTTTCCACGAGTTAAAGAACGGATAAGCCGTTTGGAGGCTTGTTCAAAATTATCTTGACTAAATTCTTCTAGTTTCATTAAGCCACCACCAGATGACTAGCTTGTTCTAGCATACGTTCAATACCATCCAAATAGCCATTAAATCGCTCTATATCCTCAAACGTTGAAACAAGATAAATCCTCGTATTAATCAAATCAGACAAATCATCGCTCATTAGAACCCAAGGATTCAAAGTATCATCAAATGCAATTCCTTGTTCATCTTGAAAACGAAAAAGTTGCGCTAAGATATTCGCCCCTCGTTCTTTAATCACTTCAATTTTCAGAGTTAACTGATAATCTTCTACTGGTGTGAGCATTTTTTCCTCCCCTACGATATCGATATAAGAAACATTAAATTTCTTGCAGATACGATCTATTAATTCTGTTGAAACTCGACTTGTCCCATTTTCATAACGACTCAGACTATTTCTAGAGATACCAATGATCTTTGCAAACTCAGGCTGCGTTAATTTATGTGTTTTGCGTAACGTTTTTATATTTTCTCCAATCATGTAACTCCTCCTTTTATTTATTTCTATTATAGCACAAAAAAGACAAATGCACCATTTTTGGTGCGTTGTTACCGATAGACAGAATTCCACATATTTAGTTATTGAAGAAAAAGTACTATGAAGCTGTTCAAAAAGTCTTTGAGAATATAAAAAAGTAAGAAAACTACAATCGAAAACATATTGGAGATATGAATCTATGGTATACTAGTGATAATAAATAGTTATCGGTAGGAAATTTAATTATGTCTCAATGGAATCAGTTTTTAACAGAGATTGCTAATT